>DASXTX010000059.1:0-2648 GCA_036505195.1 Actinomycetota bacterium | reverse complement strand
CTTCGTGACGGAGGGGCCCGAGGACTCGGGCCTGATCGACATCAGGGACTCCGAGACGGGCGAGCGCGTCCTTTCGTTCCAGGGACACGATGGGGACGTGAACGACGTCGCCTTCAGCCCGGACGGATCGTTGCTCGCCTCCACGGGGGAGGATGAGACATTGAAGGTCTGGGACACATCGACGTGGCGGCTCGTCTCGAGCCTCTCGGGGGACGGCGGTGCGTGGGGTCCTTCGTTCAGCGCCGACGGGTCGCTCGTGGCCGCCGCCTGGGGCGAGGCGGATTCCGCGGAGGTCCGGATCTTGAACCTCTCCAACGACCGCGTGGTCTCGAAGGTTGGTGTGCCGTTTGCGATCGACACGGCCCTCAGTCCCGATGGCGAACACGTGGCCGTGGCGAGGACGTGGGCCCCGAACGAGGAAGCCGGCGCGGGCGCCGTGTTCGACGTGGCCACGGGCAAGCAAGCCTTCGTCTTCGAGGGGACCAACGGCTGTTGCCCGAGTCCGCGTTCCCGGGGGGTGTCTTGGAGTCCGGACGGCCGACTCGTCGCCGTAAGCGCCGAGGACACGGCGCGCGTTTGGGACACCGAAACCGGAGCGCTTCGCTACAGCCTGCGCGGTCACAGCGGCTTGGTCTTCAGCGTCGCCTGGAGCCCCGATTCGTCCCGCGTGGTCACGGGCAGCGCCGACGGGACCGCGAAGGTGTGGGAGATCGATTCCGAGGGCGTTCGAGAGCAGTGGTCGCTCTCCGCGCAGGAGACGAGGAGCGGGATCGTAGGGGTTGCCTTCTCCCCCGATGGGACCCGCGTGATGGCCGGGGACGCGGATATCTCCGCGGTAAAGGTCTGGGACCTCGGCCCGAGCGGGGACGCCGAGTGGGCGAACCTTCCCGCGGCGGGAAAGCCCGCGGCGGAGTTCACGCCGGACGGACGGCGCATCGTGACGACGAGCTCGCGCGGTGCCGACTTTGAGAGGGGCCGGGCCCTGACGATCTGGGACGTGCAGACCGGGCGCGATCAGCGAACGATCGGACCGGCGACTGATGTCTTCCGGTTCCTCGCATTCAACGTGAGGCCGGACGGCGGGTCGATCGCACTCGGGGGCCAGAGCGTGCCGAACTGCTGCGGTGGTGAGTCGGCGGTGAGGGCGTGGGATACGACGACAGACAAGGAGCTCTTCAGGATCGGACACGACCTCGACGTCAACGAGGTCGCCTTCAGTCCCGATGGCGAGTATCTGGCCACGGCGAGTTGGGACGGAACCGCGAAGATCGTCGATCGCGCCGGTCGCGTGATCCAAGTTCTGGGAGAGCCAGGCGACGGTCAGTTCAACTTCTCCGATGTCGCGTTCAGCTACGACGGCCGCATGGTGGCCACCGCCCAGGCCATCTACGCGCGACGAGAGCGCGTCTTGATCTGGGATTGGGCCCGAGGCGAGCTCGTCCTCACGATCGACGCGGATTCCGACTTCGACTTCCCTCAAGTGGATTTCGATCCCACCGGGCCGAGGATCGTCTTGACCGGGTCAGAAGGACTCGCGGAGGTATGGGACGTGGAGAGCCGTGAGCGCCTGGCCGTCCTCGCCGGACCCTCCGGCGGCGCCAAGGACCTTGTCTTCAGCCCCGACGGATCGCGCATCGCTATCGCCACCGTCGACGGCTCAGTACGGCTCTTCGACGCGGACACGGGCTCACCACAGCCCGGCCTACCAGGGTCCGGATGCGCAGTGGAGGGCGTTGCCTTCAGTCCGGACGGTTCGAAGCTTGCTTCGTCGAGCCGGTGCGACGGTGTTCAGATCTGGGCTCTCGACATGGACGATCTCCTCGAGATCGCGCGGCGGGAGGCCCGGAGATCGCTCACCGACGAGGAGTGCCGACAGTACCTCCATGTAGATCGGTGCCCGCGGGTTTGACCCGGGTCCACGCATTGCTGTGAGTTCGACCCGACAAGTCACCGCAGACGGCCAGCGACCGCACATCACGCCACCCGAAATGACGCCGAGGATCGAGTTGCCGTCCCCGGTCAGATCCCGCGAGAGAACGGGAAACCATGGGAAACGATAGGTATCACTGAGACGCGAAGGCGCAGCTCAGGTCCCCCTTCAGCGCTTTGACCTGCACCTTCGCATCAGACTCTTAATCCGCAGGTTCCGGGTTCGAGTCCCGGGGGGCCCACCATTCTGACGGCTGAGTCTCGAACGAGATTGGGCTCGAAGGTCCGGGCTGCTCGGACCGAGCCACCGAGTCGACCAACCCTCCAAGGCGCACGACCGCAATCGATGCCCAGATCTCGGACTGGCCAGAGTCGTTCACGCTACCCCACCTTGCGAGGACCTTCCCTTCGGGCGTAGCGTGAAACCACACACTAAGACGAGGGAGCCATGACGACGCCGGAAGAGAACACCGGGACGGTCCGCGAGTTGATCCAGCGGGTCATGAACGAAGGTGACATCGGGTTCGCCGAGAAGACCCTCTCGGAGGACTACGTCGAGCGCTCGCCTATGCCCGGAGGCACGGCCGACAAGGCGGGCGCGATCGCGATGTTCAACATGATGCGGTCGCAGACCCCCGACATGCACATCGAAGTCGAGGAGGTCATCGCCTCCGGGAACAAAGTGGCGGTCCACAGCACGATGACCGGTACCGACACGA
>DASXTX010000058.1:0-3058 GCA_036505195.1 Actinomycetota bacterium | reverse complement strand
CGTCATGCTCGCCCTCACCGGTACGCTGGGCAGGCTCGGCCATCGTCGGACATACCTCGCAGCGCCTCTCGCGCTCGGCGCCGTCCTGCTCGCTGAACGTGCATTGATCCTCACGAATGTCCGGTGGATCTACTTCGTGCTCTGGGTCACGGCGGCGCTCGGGACGCTCCTGCTGGGGATATCTCTCTGGGGGGTCGCCGGCGCCGTCGTCGACACTCGACAGGCAAAGCGACTGTTCCCGATCTTCGCGGCCGGCGGTATCCTCGGTTCGGTCTTCGGGGGCGTCTTGACGAGGCCCTTGGCCCAGATGATCGGCGCCGAGAACCTCCTCTTGGTCTGGGCGGGCGGTTTGGGGGCGGCCTTCTTCCTTTCACGACTCGTGCTGGGGCCTAGGGAGGCGTCGCCGATGCGGCGCGTCGCGCGGAAGCGTGCGTCGGCGCTGCGTGACATGGCGGGCTCGTTCGTCTTCGTCCGTCGATCGCGGCTGCTCTTATGGATGACCGTCGCGGCCGTCTTCTTCTCGATCCTGTTCTATTTGCTGTACCTGCCCTACGCGCGCGCCGCGAGCGAGCGGTTCCCGAACGCAGACGAGCTCGCCGGCTTCTTCGGGCTCTTCTGGGCCGGCGTCACCCTGTCGGCGTTCCTCGTGTCGATGCTCGTCACGAACCGCCTCTTCGCGTGGTTCGGTGTGGCCGCGATGGTGATCGTCCTACCCATCCTCTACACGGGGGCTTTCGGCGTTCTGCTCCTCGCGTCAGGCTTCGTGACGCTCGTAGTGCTCCGCTTCGTGCTCGGCGCCTGGCTCCAAGGGGTGGCATCGCCCGGATGGGAGACACTGACGAACGTGGTCCCCGAATCGAAACGGGACCAGACGCGCGCATTCCTGAATGGTGGCCCGACGCAGGTCGGAACGGTCATCGCCGGCCTGGTCGCGATCATCGGGCAGAATGCACTGACAGTTCACCAGTTCGCAGCGATCGGGTTCGGCGCCGCCGTCCTGACCGTTCTCGCGACGATCGGCATGCGCCGTTCCTATGCGGGCGCGCTCGCGGAGGCCCTCCGCGCCGGGCGACCACAGGTATTCGAGCGCCCCTTGACGCGGCACGCCGCCATCCCGCTGGTCGCGGATGCCGATTCCGCGCGGGTCCTGTTGGAATCGATGCGATCATCTGACGTTCGGGAACGGCGGGTCGCGTTCCAGGTCCTTGCTGATCTGCCGACGGAGAGTCGCACACCGGCCGTTCTGGACGGCGTCCACGACGATGACCCAATCGTTCGACTGGCCGCCATCCGTGTCCTCGACATCTCCACTCCGGCTGGACGCGATGCCGTTGTCTCGATGATCGACGACGCCGACGCCACCGTTGCCGCCGCAGCCGCTGCACGGGCACTGAACATCATGGACGACGACCGTCCGGCGTCCCGGCTTCGGCAGCTCCTCGCGCACCCGGATCAGGGCGTTCGGCGCGCCACCATCGAGCAACTTTCGCTTGCCCCGGCTACGTGGGCAGAGCGGCTGGCCTCCGAGTTCCTGTCCGACCTCGCCCCAGAGGTCCGTGCGGCGGCGCTCCAGCAGCTCGCCGCGGCTGCGCCCGACCGCGCGCTGGAACCGGCGCTGGCTGGTCTCCACGACCCCGACCCGGGCGTCCGGATCGCTGCGGGAACGGCGCTCGGCTCGGCAGGGGCGGATCGCTTGGAGCATGTCTTGAAGGCGCTCGAGGACCCTCGCACGGCGGAGGCTGCGGTCGAGGCCGTTCGGAGGATCGGCGTGAACGGCAATGGCGACCGGGTGCGAGACTTCGTCCGGTCATCGGCCGCCCGAGCAACCCGCGATCGCGCTCGCGCCGTCATGATCCCGACGGAAGACGATGCGTCGGAACTCCTCCGCGACGCGATCCTGGACCGCGGGCGTCGCATCGCCCGGTCGGGGCTCTGGGCCGCAACCATGCTGGGACGCCGGAGAGAAGCGATGGAGACCGCGATCGAGAACCTCGATGGCGGCTCGGCGCAGGTCGCTACCGCGCTCGAGACGCTCGAGACGGCAGGCGATCCGGCGCTCGTCCGTCCGCTCCTAGCGCTGTGGGAGCCGCTGCGTCCACACGCGAGCGTGAACCGCGAGTGGTTGTCTATCGCGCGAGAAGACGAGGATCCGCTCATCAGGCAGTGTGCGGAGGTCATCATTGCCAGGGGAGAGGGAGGTTCCATGCCAGGTTCCGTCACGGCGCTCTCGGTGATCGAACGCGTCCTGTTCCTCCGCAAGGTGCCCTTGTTCGCCGATCTGTCGCCGGCCGACCTCGAACGGGTCGCGCAACTGGTCGAGGAGCGCGGCTACGCCGACGGCGAGGTCATCGCTGCCGAAGGCGAACTCGGCGAAGAGCTTCACATCGTGGTCGAGGGGACGATTCGCGTGGTCCAGGGCAGCGAGGGATCCGAGCGCGAGCTTGCGCGGCGCAGCTCGGGCGACGTCGTCGGGGAGATGTCGCTCATCGCGAAAGCACCAAGGGTTGCGTCGCTCATCGCCGATGGTCCAGTCCGGACGATCCGGCTCGGCCGTCACGAGTTCGAGAGCATGCTTCGCGAGCGACCTGGGGTGGCACTCGCGGTCATGCGCGTGCTGGTCCAACGCCTCGCCGAAGGGCGCCGCCCGGAGGCAGCGGGGTCGTAGGCAGGCCCGGGCTCAGCTCTCGAGGCAGCGGCCTGGCGGACCAGCCGGGCTGCTACCCGTCAGAAGGAGAAGCACTCCATCAGGTCGGCGATCTGCTGCAGCTGATCCCGCGGTGCAGCCGGTGGTCCGGTCGGCTGGCCTTCGGCCGCCGCGTAGTTGGGGCCTCCGGGGGTGGACTCGTCGAACAGATGGTTGACCGATGCAAGCGTGGGCAGACCGAAGTTCGCCTCCAGGAACTTGAGGATCGAGACCAGGTCGTACGTGGTCGGCTCCAGGTGCGCCGGGTTGGCGAACGGCGAGATCACCCAGGTCGGGATGCGGATGCCGAGGCCGAAGGCATCCACTTGCGGCGGCGGCACGTGCTCGAAGTATCCGCCGTGCTCGTCGTAGGTG
>DASXTX010000057.1:0-2379 GCA_036505195.1 Actinomycetota bacterium | reverse complement strand
GGCGGCCTGCTGCTGCTGATCCGCCGGCGCAACCCGGGACGGGACCGGGACAGCGTCATCGACTCGATGATCGTGGCGATCGGGGTCGGGACGATGCAGTGGGTCTTCCTGATGTCGCCCGTGGCGCACGACTCGGCCTCGACGCTCCTGCAGAAGCTCGTCGGGATGGCGTACCCGTTCATGGACCTGGTGCTGCTGACCGTGGTCATCCGCCTCGCGATGGGCGCGGGCAAGAAGGCCCCGTCGCTGTACCTGATGGGGGCGGCGGCGTTGTCCCTGTTCCTGACCGACACGTTGTACACGTACATCTCCGTCCAGGGCCTGGTCTACAACCAGTCCGGGTACCTCGAGGCGGGGTGGGGGATCTTCTACCTCCTGTGGGGGGCGGCCGCGCTGCACCCGTCCATGCGGAACCTCTCGGACAAGGCCCCCGACGTCGAACGCCGGATGTCCAGGCTCCGACTGCTGGTGCTCGGTGGCGCGTCGCTGGTCGCGCCGGGAGTCATGCTGATCCAGCTCAGCCGGGCGGACTCCGTCGACATGCCGGTGCTGATCGGGGCGTCGGTCATGCTGTTCGTCCTGGTCGTCCTTCGGATGTCGGGGCTCGTCCGCCGGCAGGAACAGTCGACGCTCCGAGAGAAGGCGCTCCGCAACGCCGGTGCGGCGCTCGTGACGGCCACGAACCGGGAGAGCATCTACGCGGCCACGTTGCAGGCGGCCCGCGCCCTGGTGGGCGTCGACGGCGGCCTGCGGCTGCTGGTCGCGACCGAGGACGACCCGGACGCCTTCCAGGTCGTTGCTGCGGCCGGCGGGACCGAGGGCGTCGAAGGCACCACCGTCTCCCTATCGATGCTGCCCCAGTGGAAGCGCGACCGGCTGCAGTCCCACCGGTCCTACGAGGTCCCGACCGAGGAGGCGGAGCTCGCGAGCTCGCTCGGCATGCCCACGAACGCGACGTTCGTCCTGAACGCGCCGCTGTTCATGAAGGAGGAGCTCCAGGGGGTGCTCGTGATCGCCGGGCCGGCGAGCGTCCCGCGTGCGATCCGTGACTCGATCGAGGCGTTGTCCTCCCAGGTCGCCCTCGCGCTCGACAGCGCCCTGACGACCGAGATCCTGCTGATCCGCCAGAGCGAGGCGCGCTTTTCCTCACTGGTCCAGAACTCGTCCGACGTGGTCATGGTCGTCGAGGCCGACTCCACGATCCGGTACATGAGCCCGTCGGTCGAGCGCGTACTCGGGCACGCGTCGGGCGAGCTCGAGGGGACGAAGCTCACCGTCCTGATCCACCCCGACGACCGAGCCGGCGTGTTGCAGTTCCTCACCTCGGGCGGCGAGGGAGACGCGCATCCGGCCCTCACCGAGTTCCGGATGAAGCACCGGGACGACTTCTGGCTGCACGTCGAGACCCTGCGGACGAACCTGATGCACGACGTGAACGTGAAGGGCATCGTCCTGAACACCCGTGACGTCTCCGAACGCAAGGCCTTCGAGGAGCAGCTGCAGCACCAGGCGTTCCACGACGCGGTAACGGGGCTCGCGAACCGGGCGCTGTTCAAGGACCGCGTCGAGCACATGATCGAGCGGCAGGCGCGCGACAACCTCCCGGTCTCGATCCTGTTCATGGACCTGGACGACTTCAAGACCATCAACGACTCACTCGGTCACGCGGCGGGCGACCGGATGCTCAGCGAGGTCGGCGAGCGACTCAAGAACTCGCTCCGACAGGCGGACACCGCGGCTCGGCTGGGCGGAGACGAGTTCGCGATCCTGCTCGAGGATGGTGGGGACGGGGTCGACGCGGCCGAGGTCGCGGCGAGGATCCTTGCGTCGCTCGAGGGTCCGTTCCACCTCGAGGGCAAGGAGGTCTTCGCGCGAGCCTCGATCGGCATCGCGACCGCCGATGCCGGGACCAGCGGTCCCGAGGGCGCGGAGGAGCTGCTCCGGAACGCCGACGTCGCGATGTACATGGCCAAGGAAGCCGGCAAGGGACGCTACCAGGTGTTCGAACCCGCGATGCACGACACGGCGCTCCGACGCCTGGAGCTCAAGGCCGACCTGCAGCGCGCCGTCGACAACGGCGAGTTCGTCCTGCACTACCAGCCGGTGATCGAGCTCGCGACCGGTCGCATCGAGGGTCTCGAGGCCCTCGTCCGTTGGCAGCACCCCACTCGCGAACTGATCGCGCCTCTGGACTTCATCCCACTGGCCGAGGAGACCGGGTTGATCGTCTCGCTCGGGCGATGGGTACTGCAGGAGGCGTGCATGCAGGCTCGGCGGCTGCAGGAGCGGTACGTGATGGACCCGCCGCTGCAGATGGCGGTCAACCTGTCCGCGCGACAGCTGCAGCGCCCGGAGATCGTCGGCGAGATCGCGGAGACC
>DASXTX010000056.1:0-5025 GCA_036505195.1 Actinomycetota bacterium | reverse complement strand
CCCGTTGGGACTACCCGACAGACGGTCAACAATGACGTGACCGTCGCAGCAACGGCGTGACCGACGCCGGACGTTGGAGGGAGGGCGGCGGAGCCCCTTCCCTCCAACAGATCGGCGAACGCGACACTACGTGCGCGGACGTCGCGTTCGGTCAGGTCCTCAGAGACCTGGACACGTACCCGGGTCGGGCTCGTCGGTTCTCGCGGACTCGCCCTGAGGCACACGTGGGAAGGTGACGAACAGGACGTAAGGGATCGTGCCCGTATTGATGACTTGATCCACTTCGCCTGGTCGCTCGACGAACGCCTGCCCGGCGGTGTACGTCGTGGGCTGGCACTCGCTGCCGACCGATTTGAACACGGTGAGCGAGCCTTGCTGGACGACCACAATCGCGCCCCCTGGATGCGAGTGCCAACCTGAGGAGCCGCCTGGGCTGACGGTGATCTGCGCGATGGCGACGTCCGACCCGGCCTTGAGCGGGATGGTCCCATCGGTGGCATTGGAGCCCCGCGCCAACGGGACATTCGTCAGTCCTGACGGCGGCGTGGCCGCGCCCGGCGCGACGGTCATCGCCGTGACCATGCCGGCGAGTCCGAAGCTCACTAGTGCCCATCTCACTGCTCGTTTCATTGCCTCCTCCTTCCCGGACCTATCGATCCGGTTCCGTCGTTCCTAGAGATCCACGAACGTCTCTGCAATCGCCCTCAGGGGGCACCCGAAGATGCCATCCGGGTCGTCGCGACCGACGCGGCGGCGACGAGCGCGATCCCGCTGAGGCAGACGACGAATCTCCGATTCATTTCTCCTCCTTTCCGGACGAAACCGTTAGGACGACGCGGATGCGGTCGAGCCGGGCGCGCTGCGCAGCAACCGCCGCCTCGCGGCCCGAGGGAGAATCGAAGACGAAGAAGCAGATCTCATCCTCAGGAACGTAGATGTCATCTCTTCCCTCTCCCTCTCCCTCTCCGCTGGACCTATGGATCGGATCACCTCCCTTCCTGGCGGGCTCATCGGATGCGCTGCCGGGCCTATCCGCGTAGGGCAGAGCCGCAGCCTCGGCATCGCTTCTCCTTCGGCATCCTTCGTGGAGAGGGTGCGCGTTCGGCGGGGGCCGCACGATCCCCGCGAGGCTCAGGATCCCGTGCCGGATCGAGGAGGGATTCCTGTCCGGACGGTCAGGTCCGCCCAGGGGCGTTTCGCAGATCGCCGAGCGCGACGATGCCGCGATGAAGTGCTTCATTGGCAAGGCGCACACGGCGGCGCTCGCCCGTCTCGAAGAGACCGAACTTGTCGTATAGGTGCGCCAGGTGTTGCTTCACGGCGCCTTCGGTGACGGTCAGCTCGGCAGCGACTTCGCGGATCGAGGAGGGTTCGGTGAACACGTCCCCGGAGACGACGGGGCGGCAGAGGGCGAGCAGGACGTCACGTTCCCGTCTCGTGAGCTCCGGCTGTGGCGGCGAGGAGTCCGTCGTTCCCGTGGCGGCGTCATGGCCGGGCCAACGGAACACGAGGGTCGTCTGACCCACGACGACCTCGTCCCCAGGGCGCAGGGGATGCGTGTCCCAGATCCGGCGGCCGTTCAAGTAGGTTCCGTTCCGGGAACCGAGGTCGCGGATGCACCAGCCGGCCTCGAACCGCTCGAGGACGGCGTGGAGCCTCGAGAGGCGTCCGTCCTCGGTCAGGGCGACGTCGTTCGAGGGCGCCTTCCCGATGGTGACGCGGTCGCGATCCATCGCGAGGATCCTCGACCGTCCACCCGCCCTGACCTCGAGCGACGGTTGGTCGACCTCTGGCCCGCCCACGTGCGCGAACCTACCCGAAAGGATAGGGACATGCGACCTCACGACCAGGAACATCACGTCCTCGGGAGGATCCCGGGGCCGGGGGGCCAGCTCGTACCGTGCCCTCGTGGTATCCGGGCGCACAAGAAAGGGATAACGTGGGGACGCCGTTCGTCCGCGAGCGCTACGAGATCCTCTCGGTCCTGGGTCACGGCGGGCAGGGCACGGTCGCCCGCGCGCTCGACCACCAGCACGATCGGGTCGTAGCGCTCAAGATCCTCGAGGTCGGCTCCGAGTTCGAACGCCGCGGCCTCCTCCGCGAGGCGCGGATGCTGCTCAGCCTGCAGCCGCATCCCGGCCTCCCGATCGTCCGCGAGGACTTCTTCGACGGCGACCGCTACTGCATCGTGATGGACTGGGTCGAAGGCGTGAGCTTGTCGCGCGTCCTCGCCGACCGCGGCACTCCCGGGCTCCCACCTCCCGAGGTCGCCGAGTACGTGAGCCAGACGGCCGCCGCGCTCGACCACCTCCACGGGCACGAGCCGCCGGTCGTCCACCAGGACGTGAAGCCCGAGAACCTGATCCTGGTTCCCGATGGGCACGTCGTGCTCGTCGACTTCGGCCTCTCCGTGCCGGGCGGAACCGATCGGCCGGGTCGATACGGCGGCACCCGTGGCTATGCGGCGCCGGAGCTCGCCGCCGGAACCGCGACCGCCGCGGCAGACGTGTACGGCCTCGCCGCGACGGCGTTCGCAATGCTCACGGGCGGGCCCCCACGTGGGGACCTGCCGACCTGGGAGAACATCCCTCGCGGCACGGCGGGCCGGATCGAGCCGGTGATTCGACAGGGGCTCTCCATCGACCCCGATCGCCGTCACCGGTCGCCGGGCGCCTTCGCGGCGGCGCTCGCGGACGCGGTCGGGGCGGCGCCGGCCGTACGGATCGCGGCCGAGACACAGATCCGCACCTTCCTGATCGCCGACGTGCGCGGGTACACGAGCTTCACGCGGGAGCGAGGCGACGAGGCAGCGGCTCGACTGGCGGCGGCGTTCGCAGAGGTCGCCCGAGAGGGCGTCGAATCGCGCGACGGCGAGGTGATCGAGCTGCGCGGGGACGAGGCGCTCGCGATCTTCCCGTCGGCCCGGCAGGCGCTGCGGGCCGCGGTAGAGCTGCAAGTCGTCCTCCAGGACGAGGCGAAACTCGACCCATCGCTCCCGCTCGCGGTCGGCATCGGCCTCGACGCGGGCGAGGCCGTTCCCGTGGAGGGCGGGTTCCGTGGCGCGGCGCTCAACCTCGCCGCCCGTCTGTGCGCGAGCGCGGGTCCCGGGGAAGTGCTCGTCTCGCAGGGCGTGGTGCATCTCGCCGGCACGGTCGAAGGGATCCGGCTCGAGGAGGGTGTGCCGCTCGACCTGAAGGGCATGAACGTGGCCGTCCCCGTGTGGCAGGCAACCCACGACGATGCATTCTCCGGGCCGATCGGGACCCCGTCGGAGCAACGACGCGCGCGGACGGAGAAGCCGCAGGTGCTCCTGGACGTCCCGCCCGAGCTTGATCCGCTCGCCAGGTTGGTGGGCCGTGACCGCGACGCCCGCTGGATCCGCTGGGCGTGGCGTCAAGCGCGCCGAGGACCGGGTCGGATCGTCGTCGTCACTGGATCGGAGGGCGCGGGGAAGACGCTCCTCGCCGCCGAGGCGGCGCAGCTGGCGGCCCGCGAGGGCGGATCGGTGGCGTACGCGTCCTCGAGACGATCGTCTGCAGACGTCGAGATGGCGATCGAAGCGGCCGCTGGATCGTCCGGTCCCGCGCTGCTGGTCCTCGACGATCTCGAAGCCGCCGGGGACGCGGAGCTAGCGCCGATCGCCGAGTTGGTGGACCGGCTCGACGAGCGACGTCTGCTGGTGGTCGGCATCCTGCGAGACGGGGCCGCCCCCAGGACCCGCGCCGCGCTCGAGCGGTTGGCGGGGGGCGGGGAGCACCGGATCCGCCGGCTCGGACCCTTCGACCGCGACGGCGTGCGGGCTGTTGCGGCCCTCTACCTCGAAGAGCCCTCCTCCGAGGTCCCAGTCGACTCGATCCTTCAGGCCACCGGGGGCGCCCCGGCCGACGTGCACCGCATGGCGGTCCGATGGGCCGAGGGCGAAGCCGCGAGGCGCTTGGGGGGAGCGGCCGATCTGGCCGCACGCGAACGCGTGGGTCTGCGGATGGCAGAGGCCGACGTCGTCGGCACCGTGATCGACCTTCAGCGGGTCCGTGAGCGAGGAGAGTTGCTGACCGGTCCCGATGAGCGGCCGGTCGCCGACGAGCCGCCCTTCAAGGGTCTCGCGAGCTTCGACGTCCCCGACGCCCGATATTTCTTCGGCCGCGAGCGGCTGGTCGCGGAGATGGTCGCCCGGCTCGCGGGCTCGTCGTTCCTGGCCGTCGTCGGCCCGTCCGGCAGTGGCAAGTCGTCGGCGGTCCGGGCCGGGCTCCTGCCGACGCTCGCCGCAGGGGCCCTGCCGGGGAGCGAGGGCTGGATCCGCGCGATGGTCAGGCCCGGCGAGCATCCGGAGCGCGAGCTCGATCGGGTGGTGTTCGCCGCGCTGCCGGAGCGGCTCCGCAGCTCGTTGGGTTCGTCGCAGACGTCGCTCGAGGCCGCACGATCGCTCGTCGACGAGGAGCGGGGACATCTCCTCGTCGTGGTCGACCAGGCCGAGGAGCTCTTCACGGTCTGTGACGACGACGCCGAGCGCCAACGATTCCTCGACTCGCTCACGTCCACCGTGCGGGCGTCTGGCGTCACGATCCTGCTGGCGATCCGGGCCGATTTCTACGGGCGGTGCTCGGCCCATCCGGCGCTCGCCGAGCTCGTCGCGGACAACCACGTCCTGGTGGGGCCGATGGCGGAGGAGGAGTACCGGCGAGCGATCGAGCTGCCGGCGCGCCTGGCGGGTCTGCGGATCGACAGGCCGCTCGTCGACGCCCTCGTCGGCGAGGTCGTCGACGAGCCCGGCGGGCTCCCGCTCCTGTCCACGGCGCTGCTCGAGCTGTGGCAGCGACGACACGGGCGTGCGCTCCGCCTGGAGAGCTACTCTGAGACCGGCGGCGTTCGCGGGGCGGTCGCCCGGCTCGCCGAGCAGGCGTACGCGGAACTCACGGTGGAGCAGCAGGCGGTGGCCAAGGGCGTGCTGCTCCGGCTCTCGACCGGCGAGGGGGAGGTCGCCACCCGGCGTCGGGTCCCGATCCTGGAGTTCGACCCGGGCACGAA
>DASXTX010000055.1:0-25087 GCA_036505195.1 Actinomycetota bacterium | reverse complement strand
ACCAAGATCATCAAGTAGCGGACCGAGACGGAAGAGGGGAAGCGACGCAGTGGCCGGACCCAGGATCCGCATCAAGCTCCGCGCGTACGACCACCGGATGCTGGACGTCGCGGCTCGCGAGATCGTCGAGCACGTGACCCGGACCGGGGCCAAGGTCGTGGGGCCCGTGCCGCTGCCGACCGAGCGGTCGATCTACACCGTGATCCGCTCTCCCCACAAGTACAAGGACAGCCGCGAGCACTTCCAGATGCTCACGCACAAGCGGCTCATCGACATCGTCGACGCCACGTCGAAGACGGTTCAGGAGCTCCAACGCCTGAACCTTTCGGCCGGCGTCGACATCGAGATCAAGTTGTAGGGACATGGCAGAGATCAAAGGCATCCTCGGGACGAAGCTGGGCATGACCCAGATCTTCGACGACACGCGCGCGATCCCGGTCACGGTCATCAAGGCCGGGCCGTGCTTCGTCGTACAGGTCAGGACCGAGGAGAAGGACGGGTACTCGGCGGTCCAGCTCGCGTTCGGTGCGACGCGCCCGAACGGGCTGACCAAGCCCGAGCGGGGTCACTTCGACAAGCACGGCGGCCAGACCGGCCGGCACGTCGTCGAGATCCGCACGGACGACGCCGGGTCGTACGAGCCGGGCCAGGAGCTCCGGGCCGACGTGTTCGAGGCCGGCGAGCGCGCCGACGTCGTCGGCGTCTCCAAGGGCAAGGGGTTCGCCGGCGTGATGAAGCGCCACGGGTTCAGCGGCCTGTCGAGCAGCCACGGGACCGAGCGCAAGCACCGTTCGCCGGGCGCGATCGGCGCGTGCGCGACCCCGTCGCGCGTGTTCAAGGGCATGCGGATGGCGGGACAGATGGGCAACGAGCGCGTGACGGTGCTGAACCTCGAGGTCGTCCGCGCGGACGCCGAGCGAAACCTGCTGCTCCTGCGGGGCGCGATCCCGGGTCCCGAGGGCGGCCTGGTGATGGTCCGCTCGGCCGTGAAGGCCCCGGCCGCGAAGGGCGGGCGATGATGCCGAAGGTCGACGTGGTCTCCGTCGCCGGCAAGAAGGTCGGCACCCGCGATCTAGCGGCCGAGGTCTTCGAGGCCAAGGTGAGCGTCCCCCTGATGCACCAGGTGGTGCTCGCCGGGTTCGCCTCGATCCGCCGTGGCACGCACTCGACCAAGACCCGCGGCGAGGTCTCGGGCGGCGGTCGAAAGCCCTGGCGCCAGAAGGGCACCGGCCGGGCTCGGCAGGGCTCCAACCGTGCCCCCCAGTGGACGGGCGGCGGCGTGGTGCACGGCCCCCGGCCTCGCGATCACGAGATGCGCGTGAACAAGAAGATGAAGCGGGGTGCCCTGCGTTCGGCGCTCACGGACGCGCTGACGAGCGGGAAGCTCTCGGTCGTGCAGGACCTCGCGTTCGACGCGCCGAAGACCAAGACCGCGGCCGGGGTGCTCGATACGCTCGAGCTCGAGGGCAGGGTCCTGCTCGTCTTGCCCTCGCCGAGCGATTCCGGCGCGGTGGAGAAATCCTTCCGCAACATCGGGGGCGTCCGGGTCGCCTATGCGCGGAGCCTGGGCGTCTACGAGGTGATCGGCGCGGACCACCTGGTGATGACCGAGAGCGCGCTCGACGTCGTCGAAGGCTCGCCGGGCGAGCCCGAGAAGGCCACCACCGAGGCGCCGGCGGAGAACTCCCAGACCGATACGGCGGGTGAGGCGGAGTGAAGACCCCCCGCGACGTGATCATCCGCCCGGTCGTGAGCGAGAAGTCCTACGCGGGCCTGGAGCAGAACACCTACACGTTCCTGGTCGACCCCCGGGCGAACAAGACCGAGATCAAGGAGGCCGTCCAGGTGATCTGGAACGTCCAGGTGGTCTCGGTCCGGACGCTGAATCGCACCGGCAAGGTCAAGCGTCGCCGCTACACGCTCGGCAAGCGCGCCGACCAGAAGCGCGCGATCGTCAAGCTCGCCGAGGGCGACAGCATCGAGATCTTCGAGACGGGGAAGTAGCGCATGGCCGTTCGCAAATACAAGCCGACGACGCCGGGGCGACGCGGCGCCAGCGTGTCCTCCTTCGAGGAGATCACGCGCGCCAGGCCGGAGCGCTCGCTCGTCGCGAAGGGGCGCAACCGGGCCGGCCGGAACTCGCAGGGCCGGGTGACCACGCGGCACCAGGGCGGCGGCAACAAGCGCCGGTACCGGGTGATCGACTTCCGACGTGACAAGGACGGGGTGCCGGCAAAGGTCGCGCACATCGAGTACGACCCGAACCGCACCGCGCGGATCGCCCTCCTGCACTACGCGGATGGCGAGAAGCGCTACATCCTGTCGCCGAACGGCCTCAGGGTCGGCGACCGGCTGCTGTCGGGGGAGGGCGCCGACGTGCGGCCCGGCAACTCGCTGCCGCTGCGAAACATCCCCGTCGGCACGACGGTGCACGCGGTGGAGCTCAAGCCAGGTGGCGGCGCGCGCATGGCGCGCTCGGCCGGCACGAGCATCCAGGTGATGGCCAAGGAAGGCAAGATGGCTACGCTGCGCCTGCCCTCGGGCGAGACCCGCCTGGTCGAAGCGACCTGCAAGGCAACGATCGGCGAGGTCGGCAACGCCGAGCACGAGCTGATCCAGCTCGGCAAGGCGGGCCGCAACCGCTGGAAGCGCAAGCGTCCGTCCGTGCGAGGTGTGGCGATGAACCCCGTCGACCACCCTCTGGGCGGCGGCGAGGGCAAGAGTTCGGGTGGTCGTCACCCCACGAGCCCGTGGGGGCAGAAGGAAGGCCGCACGAGGAAGAAGAACAAGGCGTCGAACAAGCACATCGTTCGCCGTCGCGGGAAGGGGCGGGGCTAGTGCCGCGGAGCATCAAGAAGGGGCCGTTCGTCGACGAGCACCTCATGGTCAAGATCGTCGAGATGAACCGCAGGAGCGACAAGAGGGTCGTCCGGACCTGGTCGCGCCGTTCGACGATCGTGCCCGAGATGGTCGGTCACACGATCGCGGTCCACGACGGGCGAAAGCACGTGCCCGTGTACATCTCGGAGTCGATGGTCGGTCACAAGCTCGGCGAGTTCGCGCCGACCCGGACGTTCCGCTCGCACGCGCGCGGAGAGCGTTCGACCACGGTGAGGTAGCGGGGACATGGAGGCGAAAGCGACGGTGAAGTATGTGCGGATCTCGCCGCCCAAGGCTCGGCGGGCGGTGGACCTCGTCCGCGGCCGGCAGGTCGAGGAGGCCCGCCGGATCCTGCGCTTCTCGCCGCTCGGCGCCGCCAAGACGATCGAGAAGGCGTTGAACTCGGCCGTCGCGAACGCCGAGCAGCAGCCCGGCGTGGTCGCGCAGAACCTGGTCGTGGAACGGGCGTGGGTCGACGAGGGTCCGACGCTGAAGCGCTGGCGCCCGCGCGCCTACGGTCGCGCGACCAAGATCCTCAAGCGCACGTCGCACATCACGCTCGTGGTCCGTTCGTTGGGAGAGGATGCGTAGTGGGTCACAAGGTCAACCCGTACGGGTTCCGTCTCGGGGTCATCTACCCGTGGAAGTCCAACTGGTTCGCCGGTCGGGACTACTCCGACCAGCTCCACGAGGACATCTGGATCCGCAAGCACATCCGCTCGCGCCTGTCGCGCGCCGGCATCTCGAGCATCGACATCGAGCGCAAGGGCGACCAGATCTGGATCTACATCCGCACGGCGCGTCCGGGCATCGTGATCGGCCGCAAGGGGGCCGAGGTCGACAAGATCCGCAAGGACGTCGAGCGCGTGACGAAGAAGCGGGTCGATGTGAAGGTCGAGGACATGAACTCCGCCGCCTCCGAGACGCGCCCCGAGACCGACGCGACCCTGCTCGCGCAGGGCGTCGCCGAGCAGCTCGCCGGCCGCGTGTCGTTCCGCCGAGCGATGCGCCGGGCTGTGCAGACCGCGATGCGCTCGGGCGCGCTCGGCGTGCGCGTGCAGTGCGGCGGCCGCCTGGGCGGCGCCGAGATGTCCCGCCGCGAGTGGTACCGAGAGGGCCGGGTCCCGCTGCACACGCTCCGCGCCAAGATCGACTTCGGGACGGCCGAGGGCAAGACCACGTTCGGGCAGATCGGCGTGAAGGTCTGGGTCTACCATGGCGACGAGATCCCGCAGGCCGAGCAGGAGACCGAGCGGCTCCGCGCACGCGCGCTCGCGCAGGTCTCCAGCGGCGGCGCCTCGACCGGAGCGCTCATCACCGACGAGCGCGAGGCCGCCGAGGTCGCGGAGGTCGAGCCGGCCGCGTCGGAGACAACGGCCGAGGCCGAGGCGGAGGAGCCGTCCGGCGACTCGTCGGCACCGGAAGCCGCGGATAGCACGAACGCCGCCGCCGACGAAGAGCCGGCGGAGCCTGCCGCCGAGGCCGCACCCGACGACCAGGGGAAGGAGCAGGCCTGATGCTCGCCCCGAAGAAGGTCAAGCACCGCAAGGTCCATCGAGGCCGTCGGCGCGGTCGCGCCAAGGGCGGGACCGAGGTGCATTTCGGCGACTTCGGCCTGGTCGCGCTCGAGGCCGCGTGGATCACGAACCGCCAGATCGAGGCGGCCCGTGTCGCGATCACGCGTCACATCCGCCGCGGCGGGAAGGTGTGGATCAACATCTTCCCCGACAAGCCCGTGACGAAGAAGCCGGCGGAGACCCGGATGGGTTCGGGCAAGGGCAACCCGGAGGGCTGGGTCGCCGTCGTCAAGCCGGGGCGAGTGATGTTCGAGCTGTCCGGGGTCTCCGAGACGCTCGCGCGCGAGGCCATGTCGCGGGCCGCGCACAAGCTGCCGATCAAGAGCAAGTTCATCACGCGCGCAGGCATCGGGGGGATGGAGTGATGGCGACGATCCAGGAGCTCCGGGACCTCGGCGACGAGGAGCTGGTCGAGCGGCTCGAGTCCGACAAGGAGGAGCTGTTCAACCTTCGGTTCCAGCTCGCGACGGGGCAGCTCGACAACCCGATGCGGATCAAGGACGTGCGGCACGAGATCGCGCGGATCCTCACGATCGTGAGCGAACGCGCAGCCGAGCAGCAGGACGAGGCCCCGGGAGCTGAGGTGGAGGCATCATGAGCGAACGGCCCGAAGAGACCGTGACGGACGAGACCACGACCGACGCCACGTCCGGCGAGCCCGTCGCCTCGGCGACCGCGGCGCGGACGGGACCGGAGGGCGCGGCGGGGGACCGGACCCGGCGCAAGGTCCGGGTCGGCGTCGTCGTGTCCGACAAGATGGACAAGACCGTGCTCGTCCGGATCGACCGGCGCGTGCGCCACCCGCTGTACAAGAAGACCGTCGCGCGCTCGACCAAGCTCGCCGCGCACGACGAGACGAACGTCGCGCACGTCGGCGACACCGTTCGGCTGATGGAGACGCGACGGACCTCCAAGAGCAAGCGCTGGCGGGTGGTCGAGATCGTGGAGAGGGCCAAGTAGGTGATCCAGCAGGAATCGCGTTGCAAGGTGGCGGACAACACCGGGGCCAAGGAGGTCCTCGTGATCCGCGTGCTCGGCGGGAGCGGCCGCCGGTACGCGCACGTGGGCGACGTGGTCGTCGGCTCGGTGAAGGACGCCCTGCCCGGCGGCGGGGTCAAGAAGGGCGAGGTCGTCAAGGCCGTCGTCGTTCGAACCGCCAAGGAGCGGCGCCGCCCGGACGGCTCATACATCCGGTTCGACGACAACGCGGTGGTGATCCTGACGGCCGACTCGAGGAACCCTCGCGGCACGCGCATCTTCGGACCCGTGGCGCGTGAGCTCCGCGAACGTCGCTTCATGAAGATCATCTCGCTCGCCCCGGAGGTGTTGTGACATGCCAGGCGTGAACATCCACAAGGACGACACCGTGAAGGTCATGACCGGCAAGAGCGCCGGCCACACCGGCCGCGTGATCCGCGTGCTCCCTCGCGACGGGCGCGTGATGGTCGAGGGTGCGGCGATGGCCAAGAAGCACCAGCGCACGTCGGGCAAGCGCTCGGCGAGCGGCTCCCAGCTCCAGCAGGGAGGGATCATCGACACCGAGCTGTACATCGACATCTCCAACGTGATGCTGGTGTGCAACTCGTGCGGCCAGGCGACCCGGGTCGGCTACCGCATCGAGGGCGATGGCTCGAAGTTCCGCGTGTGCCGCAAGTGCGGGGCCGACCAATGACCGATCGGCCGACGCCTCGCATGAAGGAGCGCTTCAACCAGGAGATCCGCACCCGCCTCCAGCAGGAGCTGGGCCTCGCGAACCCGAACCAGGTGCCACGCCTGGAGAAGGTCGTTGTGAACATGGGGGTTGGTGACGCCCTGAAGGATGGCCGTATGCTGGAGGCCGCGGTCGACGACCTCACGATCATCACCGGCCAGAAGCCGGTGATCACCAAGGCCCGGAAGTCCATCGCCGGGTTCAAGCTCCGTGAGGGGAGTCCGATCGGCGCCAAGGTCACCCTGCGGGGCGACCGGATGTGGGAGTTCATCGATCGGCTCGTCTCGATCGCGATCCCCAGGATCCGGGACTTCCGAGGGCTGAACCCGAACGCGTTCGACGGGCACGGCGACTACACGCTCGGGCTGACCGAGCAGCTGATCTTCCCGGAGATCGACTACGACAAGGTCCTGAAGATCCGGGGGATGGACATCACGGTCGTGACGACCGCGAGGAACGACGACGAGGGAAGGGCGCTGCTCGTGGCGCTCGGGTTCCCCTTCGAGGGGATCCCGATGGCGGCGGCGTCGCCGAGCTGAGCCGGTAGGCGCAGATCGCGGAGCGGCGGGATCTGAGCCGGTCGGCGCGGATCGCGGAGCATCGGGTAGGAGAACGGACATGGCGAAGAAGGCGTTGAGGAACAAGCAGGAAGCGCAGGCCAAGTTCAAGGTGCGCGAGTACACGCGCTGCCGGCGCTGCGGCCGCGCCCGAGCCGTCTACCGGCGGTTCCTGCTCTGCCGCATCTGCTTCCGCGAGCTCGCGCACGCGGGGGAGCTGCCGGGGGTGACGAAGGCCTCATGGTGAAGCTGGCGACCAACGTCAACGACCCGGTCGGCGACATGCTGACGAGGGTCCGCAACGCCAACCTCGCGTACAAGGACGACCTCGTGGTCCCCGCGTCGAAGATGAACAAGGCGCTCCTGCAGATCCTGACGACCGAGGGCTACGTGAGCGACTTCGCCGAGGAGGGCGAGGGGATCGAGCGCGTGTGTCGCGTGACGCTGAAATACGACGCCAAGCGCAAGCGCACGATCAGCGGGATCAAGCGTGTGAGCAAGCCCGGCCGGCGCGTCTACGCGGGGCGGGACGACCTGCCTCGGGTCTTGGGCGGGCTCGGGATCGCGATCATCTCGACCTCGCAGGGAGTGATGACGGACCGCGACGCGTCCCGCAAGGGGATCGGCGGCGAGGTCCTGGCGTTCGTCTGGTGACCGGAGAGCAGAGGCCATGAGTCGGATCGGTAAACAACCCATCGAGATCCCGAGCGGCGTCGACGTCACCGTCGGCGAGGACGCCGTCGTGGTCGTGAAGGGTCCTCGTGGCGAGCTGACGCAGCGGGTGCACCCCGAGATGCGCCTGGTCCGCGAGGAGGACGTCCTGCGGGTCGAGCGCCCGACCGACGAAGGGTTCCACCGCAGCCTCCATGGGCTCACGCGATCGTTGATCGCGAACATGGTCGAAGGCGTTACGAAGGGCTACGAGAAGCGGCTCGCGATCGTCGGCGTCGGCTACCGCGCTGCGATCAAGGGCAAGGCGCTCGAGGTCCAGGTGGGGTTTTCGCACCCGGTCACGGTGCCCGCGATCGAGGGGATCGAGTTCGAGACCCCGACGCCGACCCAGATCGTGGTGCGGGGCAACGACAAGCAGCTCGTGGGGGAGGTCGCGGCGAACATCCGGAAGATCCGCAAGCCCGAGCCCTACAAGGGCAAGGGGATCCGCTACGAGAACGAGTACGTCCGCAAGAAGGCCGGCAAGGCAGCGAAGGGTGCGACCGCCTGATGGATGCCAAGACGAGACGTCGAGCCCGGGTCCGCCGCCACGTCCGCGTGCGCAGGAAGATCGCCGGGACCGCGGAGCGGCCGCGTCTGGCCGTGTACCGCTCCAACCGGCACATCTACGCGCAGCTCGTGGACGACGACGCGGCGCGCACGCTGGTCGCCGCCTCGGATCGGGACGTGCGGGCGGGCGGGGCTGGAAAGGCGGGCGGAGCTGGAAAGGCCGGCGGGGCAGGAAAGGCCGGCGGCGAGGGCAAGACCGTGCCGGCCAAGGCCGTCGGCGAGCTACTGGCCGAACGGGCGAAGGCGGCGGGGATCGACCGGGTCGTGTTCGACCGCGGCGGCAGGCTGTTCCACGGGCGCGTGGCGGCGCTCGCCGAGGGTGCGAGGGAGAAGGGACTGCAGATCTGATGCGGCGCTACGACTCACAGGGTGAAAAGAGCATCTACGAGGAGCGGGTGATCTCGATCAACCGCGTGGCCAAGGTCGTCAAGGGTGGCCGCCGGTTCTCGTTCGCCGCGCTCGTCGTGGTGGGCGACGGCGCCGGCCGCGTCGGTCTGGGATACGGCAAGGCCAAGGAGGTGCCCGCGGCGATCGCCAAGGGCGTCGAGGAAGCCAAGCGCAAGATGTTCGAGGTGCCGATGATGGGCACGACGATCCCGCACCAGGTGACCGGCCGGGACGGCGCCGGCATCGTTCTCCTCAAGCCCGCCGCGCCGGGGACCGGCGTGATCGCCGGCGGCGCGGTGCGGGCGCTCGTCGAGTGCGCCGGGATCAAGGACATCCTGTCCAAGTCGCTCGGCTCCTCGAACGCGATCAACATCGTGAAGGCGGCCATGACCGGGCTGCAGAGCCTGCGACGCCCCGAGGAGGTCGCCCGTCTGCGCGGGCGCGAGCTCCACGAGGTGGCGCCCAAGCCGATGCTCGACGCGGTCGCGGCGGCGCAGGCGCGTATGTCGGCGACGCGCGCGGCCAAGCTCGAGGAGGTCTACGGCGATCAGGCCCAGGCCTCGCCCGATGCGGGTGGCCGACGATGACGAAGCTCAAGGTCACCCAGGTCCGGAGCGTGATCCACCGCCCGAAGGACCAGAAGCAGACCGTGCGGCGCCTCGGGCTGCACCGGATCCGCGACAGCGTGATCAAGGACGACCGCCCCGAGATCCGCGGCATGATCGCCAAGGTGCACCATCTCGTCCGTGTCGAAGAGGTCGCGGGGGATGGGAAGGACGACGGCGGCGCTCGCGGCCGGGGTCGGGAAAGGACGTCGTCGTGAAGCTGCATCACCTCAAGCCCGCCGAGGGCGCGAAGAGGGACCGAACGCGCGTGGGCCGCGGCCGCGCCGGGACGCGGGGCAAGACCGCGGGCCGGGGCACCAAGGGCTGGGGCGCGCGCCACAACCCGAAGCCCGGGTTCGAGGGTGGCCAGATGCCGCTCCAGCGCCGCGTGCCCAAGCTCAAGGGCTTCACGAACCCGAACCGCGTCGAGTACGCCGTCGTGAACGTGGGCTCGCTCGGCGAGGTGTTCGACGGCGAGGTCGATCCGAAGACCCTGCTCGAGCACGGCCTCGTCCGCAAGGGTCGGCCGGTCAAGATCCTGGCGCGCGGCGAGATCGACAAGGCGCTCACCGTCCGCGCGCATGCGTTCAGCGAGGCGGCCAGGGCGAAGATCGAAGGAGCCGGCGGCAGGGCCGAGGTCCTGGGCGACCGGGGGTAGGATAGGGACCCGTGCTCCGCGCCTTCGTCAACGCGTTCAAGGTTCCGGACCTTCGGAACAAGATCTTCTTCACCCTGGCCATCATCGCGGTCTACCGGCTTGGCTCGCACGTCCCGGTGCCGGTCGTCGACATCAACATCCTGACCGACGCGCTGAACGCGCAGGGGAGCACCGGGTTCCTCTCGTTCATCGACCTGTTCTCCGGCGGCGCGCTGACGCGAATGGCGATCTTCGGGCTCGGGATCATGCCGTACATCACGGCCTCGATCATCATGCAGCTCCTCACCGTCGTGATCCCCAAGCTCGAGTCGTGGCACAAGGAGGGCGAGTCCGGCACCAAGAAGATCAACCAGTGGACCCGCTACGTGACCGTCGTGCTCGCGTTGCTGCAGTCCACGGGTCTCGTGTTCCTGTTCCACTCGCGTTCGGACCAGCTCGGCAACGTCGACATCTTCCCGACGGGGACGTTCACCGCGCCGAACATCGCGCTCATCGTGCTGGTCATGACCGCCGGGACCGCGATGATCATGTGGATGGGCGAGCTGATCACCCAGCGTGGGATCGGCAACGGGATGTCGATCCTGATCTTCTCGAGCGTGATCTCGCGATTGCCCCAGGAGGGACGGGCGATCCTCCTGCAGGCCGGCAACGCGAAGTTCGTCGTCGTCCTGTTCATCGGGCTCGCGATCATCGTCGGGGTCATCTTCATCGAGCAGGGCCAGCGCCGGATCCCCGTCCAGTACGCGAAGCGCGTGGTCGGGCGGCGGATGACGACGGGCGGGAGCACCTACATCCCGCTCAAGGTCAACCAGGCCGGCGTGATCCCGATCATCTTCGCGAGCTCCGTTCTGTACTTCCCGACGCTGCTCGCCAGCGTCTACCACGAGGACTGGTTCGTGAACTTCGTCAACAACTACGTCACGAACCAACGCAGCTTCGTCTACATGATCTTCTACGGGCTCCTCGTGATCTTCTTCGCGTACTTCTACACGGCGATCGCGTTCAACCCGGTCGACACGGCGGATAACCTGCGCAAGTACGGCGGGTTCGTCCCCGGGATCCGACCCGGACCGCCCACGGCCGACTACTTGAGCTTCGTCATGACCCGGATCACGCTCCCGGGCTCGATCTTCCTGGCCACCGTCGCGCTCCTGCCGACGATCGTCCTTGCCTTCTGGACGATCCAGCAGTTCCCCTTCGGGGGGACCTCGTTGCTGATCACGATCGGCGTCGCCCTGGAGACGATGAAGCAGCTCGAGTCGCAGCTGTTGATGCGGCACTACGAGGGCTTCCTGAAGTAGGCCGGCGTGAGGATCATCCTCCTCGGACCTCCGGGCGCAGGCAAGGGCACGCAGGCGAGGAGGCTGTCCGAGCGCTACGGGCTCCCGATCATCGCGACCGGCGACATCTTTCGTGACCACATCTCGCGCGAGACGCCGCTCGGGTTGCAGGCCAAGGAGTTCTACGAGCGTGGCGAGTATGTTCCCGACGATCTCACCACCAAGATGGTGCTCGAACGGCTCGACCAGCCCGACGTGCGCGAGGGCTTCATCCTCGACGGATACCCGCGAACGGTCCCCCAGGCGCAGGCGCTCGAACGCGCCCTCGCCGAGAAGGGGCAGTCGATCTCGGCCGTGCTGAACTTCAAGATCTCCGATGCGGTCGCCGTCAAGCGCCTCATGGCGCGTCTCGTCTGTCCCAACTGCAAGCGCACCTACAACACGGAGTTCAAGCCGCCGCGGGTGCAGGGGATCTGCGACGTCTGCGGCCACGAGCTGGTCAACCGCGCGGACGACGACGAGGCGACGGTCCAGAGGCGGCTCGAGGTCTACCAGCGCGAGACCAAGCCCCTCGTCCTGTTCTTCTGGGAGCGCGGGCTGCTCCGGGACATCGACGCCGAGGCGCCCGAGGAGGTCGTCGCGGACCGCACGATCGAGGCGATCGCCGACCTGCTGGATACCTACGAGTGATGCCGTGATCGTCTACAAGTCGCCGGAGGAGGTCGACAAGATGCGGCTCGCCGGCCGCATCGTTGCGGGGACGATCGACCGCGTCCTCGCGGCCGTGCGACCGAACATCACGACCGCCGAGCTGGACGATGTCGCCGAGACGTACATCCGCGACCATGGGGCGACGCCGTCGTTCAAGGGGTACGGTGCAGGACCCGGGCGCGTCCCGTTCCCCGCGTCGATCTGCACCTCGATCAACCAGGAGATCGTCCACGGGATCCCCTCCCCCGAGCGCACGGTCGCCGAGGGCGACCTGCTGAAGCTCGATTTCGGCGCGATCTGGGAGGGGTTCCACGGCGACTCGGCGGTGACCGTCATCGTGGGCGAAGCGGCGTCGGCCGAGGCCGACAAGCTCGTCCGGGTGACCGAGGAGGCGCTCGACGCCGGGATCGCGCAGATCCGCCCGGGCGGCCGGCTCTCGGACATCGGCGCGGCCGTCGAGCAGGTTGCACGGGGCGCCGGGTTCGAGGTCGTCCGCGAGTACGTCGGCCATGGGATCGGACGAAACATGCACGAGGACCCCCAGGTCCCGAACTACGGCAGGCCCGGGCGCGGACCCGTGCTCAAGCCGGGGCTGGTCGTGGCGGTCGAACCGATGGTCAACGCGGGTGGATGGGAGACCAGCCTGCTCCCCGACGGCTGGACCGTGGTGACCGAGGACGGGTCCCTGTCCGCCCACTTCGAGCACACGATCGCGGTGACCGAAGACGGTTACGAGGTGCTGACGGCCCGCGGCTGAACGCTGTTCAAACCCGCAGGTCATCGGGTGTTTCCGCAGGTCGTGGACGGGCTTCGTGCCTGGCCCGTATACTGGCTGCCCGCTTCCATCCGGAGGCGGTTCCGTCTCGCCCGTGGGCGGGTCGGACGTGCCCGGAAACGAGGATCACCCGGAGCTTGCCGAAGAAGGACGCGATCGAGGTCGAAGGGACGGTGACCGAACCGCTCCCGAACGCCATGTTCCGGGTGGAGCTGGAGAACGGACACAACGTGTTGGCCCACATCTCGGGGAAGATGCGGATGCACTACATCCGGATCCTGCCCGGGGACCGGGTCTTGGTGGAGCTGTCGCCGTACGACCTGACGCGCGGCAGGATCGTGTACCGGTACAAGTGAGAGGTTCGGGGGCTCGAGAAGCGAGCGCGAAGGCGCGAGCGGGCAGCCCCCGATGAGAAGGGGCGTTCGATGAAGGTCCATCCGTCGGTGAAGAAGATCTGCGATCGCTGCAAGGTCATCCGCCGGCGCGGCGTGATCCGCGTGATCTGTTCGAACCCTCGGCACAAGCAGCGGCAGGGATAGGAGGCACAGCGTGGCACGGATCTCCGGCGTCGACCTCCCGCGCGACAAGCGTGTGGACATCGCGCTCCGCTATATCTACGGCATCGGATCCACCCGGGCGTACGAGATCGTCCAGGGGTCGGGGGTCGAGGGCGGCACGAAGGTGCGCGACCTCTCCGAGGACGAGGTCAGCAAGATCCGCGAGTTCATCGACCGGACCTACAAGGTCGAGGGTGACCTGCGGCGCGAGGTCGCCCAGGACATCAAGCGCAAGATCGAGATCGGTTCGTACCAGGGGGTTCGGCACCGTAGGAGCCTCCCCGTGCGCGGGCAGCGCACGCACACCAACGCGCGGACCCGCAAGGGTCCCCGCAAGACCGTGGCCGGCAAGAAGAAGGCCACGAAGAAGTAGGGGGGTTCGGGGCTCAAGAAGCGAGCGTGTGAGCGCGAGCGTTAGCCCCGACGGAAAGGGGACTCCATGGCGAAGCCGAAAGCGAAGAAGACGAAGCGTCGCGAGAAGAAGAACGTCGTCCACGGGCAGGCGCATATCAAGTCGACGTTCAACAACACGATCGTCACGATCACCGACCTGCAGGGCAACACGATCTCGTGGGCCTCGGCCGGCAACGTGGGGTTCAAGGGCTCCCGCAAGTCCACCCCGTTCGCCGCCCAGCTGGCGGCGGAGTCCGCCGCCCGCAAGGCGCAGGAGCACGGGCTCCAGAAGGTCGACGTGTTCGTGAAGGGCCCCGGCTCGGGTCGCGAGACCGCGATCCGCTCGCTGGCGGCCACCGGCCTGGAGGTCGCGGGGATCCAGGACGTCACGCCGGTGCCCCACAACGGGGTCCGGCCCAAGAAGCGCCGGCGCGTCTAGGCACGCACGGCTGGCCCGCACGTCGAAGCGGGCGTCATGCGGCGGGGAGGAATGGTTGATCCCCCGTCGGAGGAGGAGCAGAAGTGTTCATCGTCGCGAGACCGCAGATCCAGGAGGAGTCCCTCTCGCCGACCCGCTCGAAGTTCGTCATCGAGCCGCTCGAGCCGGGGTTCGGCTACACGGTAGGGAACTCGCTCCGTCGCACCCTGCTGTCTTCGATCCCGGGCGCAGCCATCAGCTCGATCCGGATCGAGGGCGTGCTGCACGAGTTCTCGACGATCCCCAAGGTCACCGAGGACGTCACCGACATCATCATGAACCTCAAGGAGCTCGTGGTCCGCAGCGAGTCCGACGAGTCCGTCACCGTCTACCTCAAGGCCAAGGGACCGGGTTCCGTCACGGCCGGCGACATCGCGCCGCCCGCCGGTGTGGAGATCCTGAACCCCGACCTGCACGTGGCCACGCTCGGTAAGGGCGGGTCGCTCGAGATGGAGATGAACGTCGAGCGCGGGGTCGGCTACCGGATGGCCGACAAGAACAAGAACCCCCGCGACCCGATCGGCGTGATCCCCGTGGACTCGATCTTCTCCCCGGTGCGCCGCGTCTCGTACGCGGTCGAGAACACCCGCGTGGAGCAGATGACCGACCGCGACCGGCTGATCCTGGACGTCGAGACCGACGGCTCGATCACGCCGCGCGAGGCGCTCGCATCGGCGGGCGGGACGCTGCTCGAGCTCGTCCAGCTCTTCGGCGACCTGGCCGATGCGCAGTCGATGCAGGTGGGACCCGCCGAGGACGACTCGGTGCCCTCGGACTACGCGATCACGGTGGAGGAGCTCAACCTGTCGGTGCGCTCGTACAACTGCCTCAAGCGCGAGGGCATCAACACGGTCGGCGACCTGGTCGAGAAGTCCGAGGCGGAGCTGATGGATATCCGCAACTTCGGCCAGAAGTCGATCGACGAGGTCAAGGCCAAGCTCGAGGAGCTCGGCCTGGGGCTCCAGGAGGAGTAGGGGTGCCCAAGCCCAAGAAGGGCCCCCGCCTGGGCTCCGGCCCCGCTCACCAGCGCCTGATGCTGAACGGCATCGCCGCCCAGCTGTTCGTCCACGAGCACATCAACACGACCGAGGCCAAGGCCAAGGCCGTCCGCCCGGTGGCCGAGAAGCTGATCACGTTCGCCAAGAGGGGCGACGTGGCGGCGCGCCGCGAGGTCCTCAAGCAGATCCCCGACCGCGACATCGTCCACAAGCTGTTCAGCGACATCGGCCCGCGCTTCGCCGAGCGCAACGGCGGCTACACGCGGATCCTCAAGCTCGGGCAGCGGCAGGGGGACGGGGCCCCGATGGCTCGGATCGAGCTCGTCGGGTCCGAGTAGGGGGCGCGGTTCGTTTGGCGCGCTGAGGTCGGGGGTTCCCTCGGGCTGCGCGTCTCGCTGTGCTCGGATGGCTCCGTGGGGACTTCCGGCTCGCGCGACGACCCCGAGGGGACCCCCTCCCCGCGCGCCGTCACGGCCTCGTGACCCGTCGTCATACTTCTGACGTGATCGTTCGGGTCGGGCTCGCGTACGACGGCTCCGGCTTCCGTGGGTGGGCGAGGAACCGAGGGCAACGAACGGTGGAGGGCGTCCTCTCCGAAGCGCTGGGCCGGGCCCTGGGCGACGAGCCGAAGCTCTCCGTTGCGGGGCGGACCGACGCGGGCGTGCATGCCCGGGGCCAGGTGGCCTCGTTCGTCGCGGACGACGCTGTCGAGCTCGAACGACTCCAGCGATCGATCAATGGCATGCTCGCGCCTGAGATCGTTGCTCAAGACGTACGTCGCGCGCCGGACGGATTCAACGCCAGATTCTCGGCTACGGCTCGCGAGTACCGATACCGGATCGCCACTGGGCCGTGGCCTGATCCGTTCGAGGCTCGGTTCATCTGGCACCGGCCGGGTGACCTCTCCGCGACCTCGATGCGGGAGGCAGCGCGTCCGTTGCTCGGGGAGCATGACTTTGCGTCCTTCTGTCGACGACCGCAGTCGGGCGGTACGGTTCGGCGCCTGGAACGACTGTCGATCGCCTACGCGGACGAACGGGTCGAGATCTCGGCGCGGGCGAACGCGTTCCTCCACCAGATGGTCCGTACGCTCGTCGGAACTCTCGTCGCCGTGGGGGACGGACGCCTCGAGCCGGGCTCCGTGCGGGAGATCCTCAGAGCGCGCGACCGAAGCCGAACCCCTCAGATGGCGCCCGCGCACGGGCTCACGCTCGAACGCGTGATCTACGGCCGTCGCGACTAGGAGAGCACTCGGTACAGGCGCCACCGATCCGGGACGCCCTTCAGGTCGTGCTCCCCACGATCCTCGAACACGAGCCCCGAACCGGCGACCAGGTCCTTCACGGTCTGCGAGGCCAGCACCTCCGATGGGCCCGCTGCAGCGCCGACCCGAGCGCCGATGTTCACTGCGATGCCGCCGACCTTCCCGTCGATCGTCTCGACCTCGCCAGTGTGCACGCCCGCACGGATCTCGAGCCCGAGCGGTTGTACGGCCTCCGCGATCGACTGCGCGCATCGAATCGCCCGAGCGGGCCCGTCGAACGTCGCGAGGAAGCCATCCCCGGCCGTGTCGACCTCCTGCCCGCGGTATCGCGCGAGCATCCCGCGGACGACCGCGTGATGTCGCTGCAAGAGCTCGCGCCACTTCCGGTCGCCGAGCTCGGCCGCCTGTGTGGTCGATCCGACGATGTCCGTGAACATCACGGTAGCGAGTACGCGATCGAACCGTGCCTCCTCCTCCATCAGATCGCGTACGAAGCCTCCGATCTCCCTGAGGATCCCGTCGGCCCTGCCGTACCAGTGGAGCCAGTTGAGGCCCCCTGGGTCCTCGACCTCCACGACCTTGGCCCCAGAGATATGTGCGGCGGCGAATCGACCGTTTCGCGGGTCCGTGTCTCCGTCCCCGTTCGGATCCACGATGATCAGGGTGGGCAGGCGGACAAGGGGCAGCACCGGCCGAACGTCGGTCGCCAGGAATCTTCGGAATTCCGCGATGAGCGCACCGGGGGAGACCGACCCCCGCACGTACTTCATGAACCAGTCGCGTTCGGGATGATCCTCCGGCCCCACCCACCACATGGGTTGGGGGAATCGCTCCCGCACACGCTGGAAGAAGTTCTCCCACTCGTCGACGGTGTTCGATCCCGGGACATCGTCGGTCGACGTGAACGTGACGAGGGGATCGGCCAAGATCAGCGCGGCGACGCGATCTGGATAGGTCGCGGCGAACAGGACGGCGAGTGTGGCGCATTCGACCGTCGCGAATAACACGGGTCGATCGGATCGCGCGGCCATGGTCACAGCGAGCAGGTCGTCGGTCAACGTTTCGAAAGGGGGAACATCGTGTGGAGAGAATCGATCGGAGCAGCCCCATCCTCGCCGGTCCGTGAGGATCAGCCGAGCGTGTGTCGACAGCCGCCGGAGGAACCTCGAGAGGTAAGGACTCTCCCACGCGAGGTCGATGTTCGAGGTCCAGCCCTGGAGGTAGAGGAGATCGATGGATCCCTCGCCGAGGACCTGGTAGGCGAGCGCGATGTCACCGTTCCACGCATAGAGGGTTTCGGGTGGATCCACGTCTGCATCGTTCATCTCCCAGCTGGAGCGTTGCAACCCCCGTCGGGTGCTCGCGTCCTGATTTGACCCATGACCCGTCCCACGCAGACCATCTGAGCATGGACGTCGCTCTGCCGCGCACCCTGGAGGAGGCTCTCGAGCTCGCCGCCTCGAACCCAGGGATCGTGCCGATCGCCGGCGGGACCGACGTGATGGTCGAGCTCAACATGGACCTTGGCCGCCCCGAGACGCTGATGGACGTCTCCCGCCTAACGGAGCTCGGCGAGTTGCGGCGCGAGAACGGCCACCTGGTCCTCGGCGCCGGCGTGACCTACACACGGATCATGCGGGAGCTTCCGGGGCACACCGCACTCGTGCAGGCGTCCCGTTCGGTGGGGTCGCCGCAGATCCGTAACCGCGGGACCGTAGGCGGCAACCTCGGGACGGGCTCGCCCGCCGGGGACGCGCTGCCCGTGCTCGCGGCGTGGGACGCCGAGGTCGTGCTCGGGCGCGCGGGCGGCTCGACGCGTTCGGTGCCGTGGCGCGAGTTCCTCACGGGCGTGAAGCAGACGGCCCGCGAGCCGGGCGAGCTGATCCTCGGCGCCCGGTGGAACGTGCCCACGGGCCCCGGCTCGTTCTCCAAGATCGGGGCTCGGAACGCGATGGTGATCGCGGTCGCGAACCTTTGCCTGCAGCTGGACGAGCCCACGCGCTCGGTGCGGATCGCGCTCGGCTCGGTCGCGCCGACGGTCGTGCGCGCGGAGGCCGCCGAAACGTTTGCGGCGCAAGCGTGCGAGGATGCGGGGGTGTGGGACGACCCGCGTGCGCCGCTCGGCTCGGACGCCGTCGAGCGCTTCGGCGAGCTCGTCGCGGAGGCGGCGAGCCCCATCGACGACGTCCGGGGCACAGGTGCGTACCGGCGGCACGCCGTCGACGTGATGGCGCGGAGGGCGCTCGGATGGGCGCTCGCGGACCGGGTGGCCGGCTGATGCTGGTCCGGACCGACGTGAACGGCGAGTGGCGGGAGGCCGACGTCTGGCCGGGCTCGAGCCTGCTCTACCTGCTGCGCGAGCACCTCGGGCTCCCGGGTTCGAAGAACGCGTGCGAGCAGGGCGAGTGCGGCTCGTGCTCGGTGTGGCTCGACGGCGAGCTCGTGTGCGCGTGCCTCGTCCTGGCCGCGCAGGCGCACGAGCGCGAGGTACGCACGGTCGAGGGGCTGGCGGCCGGCGAGGCGATGCATCCGGTCCAGGAGGCGTTCGTCGAGACCGGGGCGGTCCAGTGCGGGTTCTGCACGCCGGGGTTCATCGTCGCGGTCGCCGACCTCCTCGAACGGGTCCCGGAGCCACCGGAGGCCACGGTCCGCGAGGCGCTGTCCGGCAACCTGTGCCGCTGCACGGGGTACGAGAAGATCCTCGAGGCCGTCCGGCTCGCCTCGGGCCGGATGCGGATCCGGGAGGACGAGCTGTGAGCGAGCGGGTCGGCGAGCGGACGCGCGAGGGCGTGGGGGTCTCGGTCCCGCGGATCGACGGCGTCCCGAAGGTCAAGGGGCAGTTCGCGTACGGCAGCGACCTGTGGGCCGACGAGATGCTGTGGGGCCACACGCTCCGCAGCCCGCACCCGCACGCGCGGATCCGCTCGATCCGGATCGGGGAGGCGGTCGCGAGCCCCGGCGTGTACGCGGTGCTGCTCGCGGACGACGTGCCGGGCTCTCGCTTCTACGGGCTCGAGTTTGCCGACCAGCCGGTGCTCGCGTGGGACGTCGTTCGCTACGTGGGCGAGCCGGTGGCGCTCGTTGCGGCCGAACATCCCGAGTTGGCCCGGCGGGCTTCCGGGAAGATCGCCGTGGACTACGAGCCGCTGCCGGCCGTCGTCGACATGCAGCATGCGCTGGAACCCGACGCGCCACAGGTCCATCCGTTCGGCAACGTGCTGCACGAGGTGCGGGTCGAGCACGGCGAACCGGACGCCGAGGCCGAGGTCTGGGTCGAGGGGTACTACGAGACCGGGATGCAGGACCAGGCGCCGCTCGGGCCCGAGGCCGGGATGGCGGTGCCGGCGGAGGACGGCGGGATCGACCTGTTCGTCGCGACGCAGTGGCTCCATATCGACCGCAAGCAGCTCGCGCCCTGCCTGAACCTGCCCGAGGACAAGGTCCGACTGTTCCTCGCGGGGACCGGCGGGGCGTTCGGCGCGCGGGAGGACGTGAGCATGCAGATCCACGCGTGCATGCTCGCGCTCCACACCGGCCGGCCGGTCAAGATGGCGTACGGGCGGGCGGAATCGTTCGTCGGCCACGTGCACCGGCACCCGTCACGCATCTGGATGCGCACGGGAGCGACGCGCGGTGGCGACCTCGTGAACGTCCGCGCGAGGATCCTGATCGACGGCGGCGCGTACACGTCGTCCTCGATCGCGGTGATCTCGAACGCGACCACGTTCGCGCCCGGCCCCTACGAGGTCCCGAACGCGCTCGTCGAGGGCACCTGCGTCTTCACGAACAACCCGCCGTGCGGCGCGATGCGCGGGTTCGGCGCGGTGCAGGTGTGTTTCGCGCACGAGGGGCAGATGGACAGGCTCGCCGCGGCGCTCTCGATGGACCCGGTCGAGCTCCGGCTCCGGAACGCCGCCGCGACCGGCACGGTCCTGCCCACGGGTCAGGTGATCCAGGGCGCCGCACCCGTCGGCGAGGTGATCGAGCGCTGCGCGTCGATCGCGATGCCGCCCGAGGCGCCCGCCGGCGCGCGCGACCCGGTCGAGCTCCCGGGGGGCGTGGCGGGCAACGTGGGGCGCGGCGAGGGCGTCCGGCGCGGGGTAGGGTTTGCGGTCGGGTACAAGAACCACGCCTACAGCGGCGGTTTCGACGACTCCTCGGAGGCGCGCGTCACGCTCTCGGCGGGACCGGAGGGTCCGGTGGCCGAGATCCACTGCGCCGCAGCCGAAGTGGGACAGGGGGTCCACACGATCCTCGCGCAGATCGCGCGGACGGTGCTCGGGATCGAGCGCGTGATCCTGCACACGTCGGACACGCTGGTCGGCTCGGCCGGCTCGACCTCGGCCTCGCGGCAGACCGTGGTCTCGGGCGGCGCGGTCAAGGCGGCGTGCGAGGCGGTGCTCGAGGACCTGTTCGAACGCGCCCGGCGCGACGCGAGGCTGATCGCGTCCGAACTCGACGTCGAGGACGGCTTCGTGACCGCGGACGGCGAGCGGGTGGCGCCCGTGGAGGAGCTGCTCGCCCAGCCGATCGAGTGCACGCGGGTGTGGCGGCACGCCCAGACCCATCCGCTCGACGAACGCGGGCAGGGCGACGTGCACGTCGGGTTCCTGTTCGGCGCACAGCGGGCCGTGGTCGACGTGGACGAGGAGCTCGGCCTCGTGCGGGTGGTGCAGCTCGCGACGGCGCAGGACGTCGGGTTCGCGATCAACCCGCAGAGCGTGATCGGCCAGATCGAGGGCGGCTCGGCGCAGGGGCTCGGCCTCGCGTTGATGGAGGAGATCCAGCTGAAGGACGGCGAGATCGCGAACGCATCGTTCACCGACTACCTGTTGCCGACGACCCTGGACATGCCGAAGGTCGAGGTCGAGCTGGTCGAGGAGCCCGAGCCCGGGACGCCCTTCGGCGCGAAGGGCGTCGGCGAGCCCTCCAACGTCGTCGCACCCGCGGCGATCGTCTCGGCGCTGCGGAACGCGCTCGGGCGTGAGCTCCCTCGCATCCCCGTTCGCCCCGATGATCTGGTGGGCCTGCGCGAACCGGTCGGGATCCCACCCTGGCCGCCGTTCCCGGAACGGCCCTCGCGCGAGCCCTCGCCGGCGTCGGCGGGCATACCTCGGACGGGTGTACCGTGATCGGCGGGAGGCGCTCGCTACGCCGAGCCTCTCGGCTCCGATCCGTGGCGGTCGCAGGTCTCATCCTCGCGTCGCTCCCCGGGTGCACGTCGGGCGACGGTGGCTCGACCGGTTCGACGGGCGCGACCCGTTCGACAGATGCCGGGACCCAAGCAGCGGCGCCCGCGGAGGCGATCCCGCTCGATGTCTTCGTCTACAACGTCGAATACGGCGGCGACGAGTCCACCGATGCGGTCATCCGTGGCGTGGACGCGGACATCGTCGGCGTGCTCGAGTCGTACAACCGGCTGCCCGAGATCGCAGCGAACACCGGTTACCCGTACTACAACGTGAGCCTGCAACTCCTGTCGAAGTACCCGATCCACGAACCGTCCGGCGCCGAGGGTCGCTACGCGCTGATCGAGGTCCGGCCGGGTCAGGTCGTCGCGTTCTTCAACATCCATCTGGACTACGTGAAGTACGGGCCGAAGCTCCTGGGCAACGGCGCCTCGGTCGACGAGGTGCTCGCGTCGGAGAACGAGGTGCGCGCCTCGGTGCTGGACGAGCCGCTCCGGCTCATGAACGACTTGATCGGTCAGGGGTACCCCGTGTTCTTAACGGGCGACCACAACGAACCCTCCAGCCTGGACTGGACCGAGGCGACGGCCGCCGCTCGACCCGACGTCGACGAAGCGGTCGCCTGGCCGGTGAGCGAGGCGATCCTGGGCCTGGGTTTCCGCGACACGTACCGTGAGATCCACCCCGACCCGGTCCAAGATCCCGGGATCACGCACGAGGGCGCGGGGGACCGGATCGACTTCCTCTACGCCGCAGGCCCCTCGGTCACGCTGGACAGCCGGTTGGTCGGGGAGGAGGGAGGGAGCGGCGTGGAGCTCGGGTTCGACCCGTGGACCTCGGACCACCGCGCCGTCGTCTCGACGTTCGACGTCACGCCGGTCCCGATGCCGGTGATGGTCTCCGTGAGCGAGGCGCTGCTGACGCAAGGGGATCCGCTGATCATGGCCTATCGGGCGCCCGCGTCCGACGGCGCCGTGGCCGTGGTGCCGTCCGAGGCCGACATCGGATCGCCGGTGCTCACGGAGGAGATCACGAGGAGCTCGGGGTCCTTCGACGTCGACACGGCCGAGCTCGAGCCGGGCGGGTACGACGCGGCGCTCACCGGCGGCGACGGTGCCGAGCTCGCGCGGGTCGGGTTCTGGATCCGGGACCCGAACGCCCAGATCGAGGTCTCGACCGACCGCGCGAAGTACGTGGTGGGGGAGCCGATCGTGGTGAGCTGGACCGACGGACCGGCCAACCGCTGGGACTGGATCGGTGTCTACGAGGCGGCGAAGGCGGATCCGAAGGTCGACTACTACCTGATCTGGAACTACGTGGGCCTGCACGCGGCGGGCACCCTCCCGCCCTCGGTGGCGGGGTCGATGACGCTGGACGAGACCGCCATGGGGAACCCCTGGCCGCTGCCGCCGGGCAGGTACGTCGTGCACTACCTCGTGACCGACCGGTACCGTTCGATCGGGAGCACGGCCTTCGAGGTCACCCGATAGGCCCGATCTTTGACGGTCACGCGAAACCGCAGGTAGCATGGGCCGTCGGCCGCTCCGGCCGGCATCTTTCATGTGATGAAGACCTACTCGCCCAAGCCGCGTGACATCGAGCGCCGCTGGTACGTCCTGGACGCCAGCGGGGCCATCCTCGGCCGTCTGGCGACGCAGGCCGCGACGATCCTGCGCGGCAAACACAAGCCGATCTTCGCCCCCCACGCCGACACCGGCGACCACGTGATCGTGATCAACGCCAAGGACGTCACGCTCTCCGGCGGCAAGGAGAACAAGAAGATCGCCTACCACCACTCCGGTTACCCGGGCGGCCTGACCGAGACCGTCTACTCCCGGCTGCTCTCCAAGAGGCCGGCCTTCGCGGTCGAGAAGGCGATCAAGGGCATGCTCCCGCACAACCGGCTCGGTCGGCAGATGGCGAGTAAGCTCCGCGTGTACGCCGGCGCCGAACATCGCCACGAGGCGCAGAAGCCGCAGGCGCTCGCGCCCGGGGAGTTCCCCACCTGGAGCGGGCTCCCCGAGGCCAGCGCCGCGGCCGAAGCCGCCCCGGAGACCCGTCTCGAGCCCAAGGCCCCCGCCGCGAAGCCCACCACGGCCAAGCGCGCGACCGCGACGTCGCCGGGCCAGAAGACGGGCAAGAAGACCACCGCCAAGAGGACCACACCCAAGACCACGGCCAAGCGCCCCGCCGCCAAGGCCACAACCGCCAAGCGCACGACCGCCAAGCGCACGACCGCGAAGTCGACGGCGGTCAAGAAGACGACCGCCCAGAAGAACACAGCGAAGAAGACGACCGCGAAACGCGCGACGAAGAAGGAGACCTAGCGTGCAGACCACAACGGGACGACGCAAGGAGGCCATCGCGCGGGTCCGCCTGATACCCGGCACCGGCGCGTTCCAGCTCAACGGGCGCACGCTGGACGAGTACTTCACGACGCGCGCCCACCGGATGGTCGTCGCCGGGCCGCTCCGCCTGGTCGAACGCGACAAGGACCTCGACGTGATCGCGCGGATCGAGGGTGGCGGCGTCTCGGGACAGGCGGGCGCGCTCCGCCTCGGAATCGCTCGCGCCCTGATCGAGCTGGACCCCGAGCTCCGGGCCGTGCTGAAGAAGGAGGGCTACCTCTCGCGGGACGCTCGCGAGAAGGAGCGTCGCAAGTATGGCCTCAAGAAGGCCCGCAAGGCCCCGCAGTACTCCAAGCGCTGATCCGGTCGGCTCGCTGCCGACCTCGCGGGGTTCAGCCGGACGTCTCGTCGCTCACGTCTTCGAGCACCAGCCTAGCCTGTGCCTCGAACTCGGAGGGGACGAACACGTAGGCGACGCCCATCCCGTAGGGGTCGGAGCCGCCGCCTTTGAGCAGCACGGGGATCCCCTCCCCCTCGAGGCGGGCCTTGACGATCTCGCCCTCCATGATCGAGGAGGCGGAGAGCACCTTGACGAGGTCCGGCATGCACGCATTGTCGCAGGCCGCGCCACGTCGCAGGCATTGACGTTCATCGATGTCTCGTCTACCCGATGCGGGATGCTGAGGGCGAGACCGTGCTCGATCTGGGTTCGGGCGGCGGGATCGACGTGCTGCTTTCGGCGCGAAGGGTCGGGTCGACCGGGCACGCGTACGGTCTCGACATGACCGATGAGATGCTCGATCTCGCTCGGCGCAACGCCGCCGACGAGCGCTGGCTCGACGTCTCCACGGCTCGGCCGAAGGGCCTCCGCGAGGACGACGTCCGTGAGGTCGACGTCGTGATCACGATGGGGTGCCGGAGACGCCTGCCCGGTGGTCCCCGGGACCCGATACCTGGACTGGGACCTGCCGGACCCCGCCGGCAAGCCGATCGACGAGGTCCGACCGATCCGCGACGACATCGAACGTCGCGTCCTGGACCTGCTTCCGCGAGCTGGCGCCCGAGGACTAGACCCGGAGGGTTTCGGGTAGCCTTCGCGCGCGATGGGGCGGCTCTTCGGCACGGACGGCGTTCGAGGCGTGTTCGGACGAGACCTCACGACCGATCTCGCGCGCTCGCTCGGACGCGCGGCCGTCACGGTCTTGGCCCGCGGCCGGCAGGCGTCGCCGACCTTCGTGATCGGCCGGGATACCCGCGCGTCGGGCCCGATCCTCGAGGACGCGCTCGTCGACGGCATCGTCGCCGGCGGCGGCAACGCGATCCGCGCGGGCGTCGTCCCCACGCCGGGCGTGGCGTTCCTCACGACCGAGCTCGGCGTCGAGTCCGGGATCGTGATCTCCGCGTCGCACAATCCGCCCGAAGACAACGGGATCAAGTT
>DASXTX010000054.1:0-4678 GCA_036505195.1 Actinomycetota bacterium | reverse complement strand
GGCTTGATGTCGGCCTTCAGCTCGTCCTCGGGCACCTTCAGGTAGTCCTCCGCGGTTCGGTACTTCTGGAAGAGCGCCTCCGTCACCTCGTTGACCTTCTCGTCGGTGCACTGGGCCGACAGGATCGTGGCGACGAGCATCTCGAGCGGGTTCGAGAAGTTCAGGGCGACCTTGGCGTCGGGGAAGGCATCGGACAGGATGCTGATGATCTGGGGGGCGCGTTCCTCGATCGGCGCGTCTCGCCCGAGCCCCTTCGAGGGCTTCCGAGCGCTCACGCCGCCTCGTCGGCCAGCGGGAGCGGCAGCTCGATCTCCTCGCCCTCGGCGTAGCGCGTCCATTCACCCTCACGCAACACGTGGACCTTGGCCCGACCGATGACCTCCCAGCTTCGGCCGTCGCCCACCAACGCGGTGTCCTCGTCCAGCCCGATGAACGTGTCGCCCAACCCCACCGATCCCGCGATGAAGTCCGTCGCGCCCGGGATCCAGGTGTCGACGATGTCCCAGTGCGGCCCGAACAGCGTGTCCCGCACGTACCCGATGCCCGGGGCCCAGATCGAGTCGAAGTCCTGGCTGTCCGAGTCGTACGTCTTGTCGGTGAGGCACGCCACCCCCGCGCTGCACCCCGCGTACGGCAGACCGGCGCGGATCGCGATCTCCAGGGCGGCCCAGAACGGCGTCCCGACCACCACCTGAGCGAGCCGCGCCGGGTTGCCGCCGGAGAAGAAGATCGCCGAGGCGCCGTCCAGCTTCGCGACCACCTCGTCGCGGTGCGCGTCCTCGCGGGTCTTGAGCGGGAGGACCTCGGCCGCGATCCCGAGCGAGCCGTAGTGCTCGAGACCCTTGTTGGCCCAGCCGTCATACGACGCCTCGCCCTCGTGCGCGGACGCCGTCGCGCACACGAGCACGGGGCCGTCGGGGGTCCGGGACCGCGCGAGCAACCACCGTTCGACGGGCTCGGACCACGGGTCGAACTCGCCGGAACCGAGGAACCCGAGCGAGATCTGACTCACGCTCGCTCCTCCCCCGGGCGGAACGCCTCGATCGACATCTGCTTCCACCACACATCGGGCCCGACCGCCTCCAGGATCGCCTCGACCTGGCTCACGTGGGCGTTGATCGCGTTCACCTTGAGCGCCAGGATGTCCTCGGGCAGCTCGTAGTAGACGGCGAGCTCGTCGCGCGCAGTGATCGGTGGGGTTCCCGGTCGGAAGACGTTGAACGGCTCCCAGACCGGGAGGATCTCCGCCGCGAACTCGGGCGTGACCGTCGCGTACAGCACCTTCGAACCCGGCTTGCCGGCCTCGTGCAACGCCTTGGTGGCCCAGCTCGACACGTCCTTGTGGGCGGCGTGATCGGTCATCCCATCGGGTCCGAACGTGAGGATCGTGTCCGGCTGGACGTCGGCGACGATCTCGCGGATCCGGTCGTAGCCCTCGTCGGGCAGACCGGTGTCCATGTCGATGTCACGCATGTCGAGCCAGACGTGCTCGTCGACGCCCAGGATCCGGAGGCTCCGCTCGAGCTCCTCGGACCGGACCTCGCCCATGGACTCGGGGGGCCACTTCTCGTCGTCCATCGACCCGCCCTCGCCTCGGGTCGCGGTCACACAGACCACGCGCGAGCCGTTCCGAACGGCGCGAGCCATGATCCCGGCAGTGAGGTACGCCTCGTCGTCGGGGTGCGCCCACACGCCGAGGATGTTCCCGAGCTCGTCCATCATCCCCCCTGGCACCCTCCTCGCCTCGCGGCAGTCTCGATGCTCCGGTCGCGGGCGCCGTTCCCGGCGATGCATCCTAACGTCGCGGACCAGATGCAGGAGAACGGCCCGGGAACCGGACCGTTCTCCGATCCCACGCGAGGGAGGGTGCGCGGGATGCCTCGTGCGACCGCGCGTCAGGCGCGGTCGTTCCGCAGCCGTTTGCCGCGGTAGTTCGGGAAGACGACGTCGGCATGCTGCCAGCAGAACGCGCCCTGGTTGTAGACCGAGAGCGTCGTCCGGCATCCTTCGTGCGCGCAGACCCGTCCGCGCTCGAGGGTCCTGGACGGGGAGGGCAGGTTGCCCGGTCGGGATCCCTTGGTCACGTTCCCGATTCGACGCTCGCGGGCGAGGGGTTCGGTCCCCCGATCGGGCGGTCCCCGGGTGACCCCGGTGGGGCGCCGGCGGGCTAGGAAGGGTGGGCGTGGGGCCGCTCGAGCAGCGCCCGGAGCCGGTCGACGAGCTCGGGCGGCACCTGGTCGCATCCGCACTTGGACCGCAGCACCTCCTTGAGCCGCCGCTGGAACGCGGCGTGCCCGCTGCAGGGGTCGCAGCCGCCAAGGTGCTGCTCGATCTCGACGCGCATCGAAGCGACGAGCTCTCCGTCGAGGTAGAGCTCGATCTGCTTCAGCACGTGTTCGCAGTCAGTCGGTGACAAGGCCTCGCTCCCGTACCGTTTCCCACAACGCCTTCTGCAGGGCTTTCCTTCCCCGGTGCAAACGGGACATCACGGTCCCGATCGGGACCCCCATGATCTCCGCGATCTCCTTGTAGCTGAACCCCTCGATGTCGGCGAGCAGCACGGCCATCCGGAACCCCTCGGGCAGGTCCTCCAGCGCCCGTTGGACGTCCTCGTCGGGGATCTTCTCGAGCACCTCGGACTCCGCCGACGCCTCGACGTTCGAGGCACCGAGCTTGTCGTACAGGTACCAGTCCGAGGTGTCGTCGTCGGGCACGGTGAGGGGCTCGCGCTGCTTCTTGCGATAGGAGTTGATGAACGTGTTGGTCAGGATCCGGTAGACCCAGGCCCGCAGGTTCGTGCCCTCTCGGAAGCCGGAGAAGCCCCGGTAGGCGCGGAGGTACGTCTCCTGGACGAGGTCCTCGGCGTCCTGCGGGTTCCGGGTCATCCGCAGGGCGGCCCCGTACAGGTTCGGCAGCAGCGGGAGGACCTCGCGCTCGAACCGCTCACGAAGGGCGGGATCCTCCGGGGGCGCCACCGGGCTTCGCGCCACCGCCGATCCTCCTTCCCGCTCCTTGGCCCGCTTCTTGGCCGCGTCTCGTCCCCGGCTCGATCGCCGAGCGAACCCTCAGTATCCCGTATCGACCGGGACCTCCAACCCTCCGCATGTCGTTCGGCGAACATCGATGGGAAGATGGGAGGCCAGTGGCGAACAACGGCGACAAACGCGGACGCTGGCAGGGGTTCGACCTGGGGGGTGGAGCGCCCGGGGGGCCCCGTCGGGTGCGCTCGTCGCCGTGGGTCTGGGCCGTGGTCTTCGTCCTGATCCTGATCACGTTCCAGTTCCTCACGTCCCCCCGCCCGCACACGATCGACTACTCGAACTTCCTCGAACGGGTCCAGGCAGGGCAGATCGTCGGAACGCTCGAGATCAGCCAGACCACGGTCTCGGGGCGGTACGAGGACTCGACGGGGCCGGTGGACTTCAACACCACGATCCCCCCGATCCTGCAGGGGACCTCGACCCTGACCAACCAGCTCGACGCGGCCGCGATCAACTACACGGGCGTGACCCCGAACGGCTTCCAGACCTTCCTGATCGGCTGGGTGGCTCCGCTCCTGCTGTTCGGGTTCCTGTGGTTCTTCCTTGTGCGCCGCATGAGCGGCGCGCAGGCGGGCGCGGCGCTGAACCTCGGCCGGAACAAGGTCAAGATCTACGACCGCAAGGAGATGAAGACGACCTTCGCCGACGTCGCGGGGGTGGACGAGGCGAAGGAGGAGCTCAAGGAGATCGTCGAGTTCCTGCGCAACCCCAAGAAGTACCAGCGGCTCGGGGGCCGGATCCCGAAGGGCGTGCTGCTCCTCGGTCCTCCGGGATGCGGCAAGACCCTGCTCGCCCGCGCCGTCGCCGGCGAGGCCAACGTGCCGTTCTTCTTCATGTCGGGCTCCGAGTTCGTCGAGATGTTCGTGGGCCTGGGCGCCGCGCGGGTCCGCGAGCTGTTCCAGCAGGCCAAGGAGAAGGCTCCCGCGCTCGTGTTCCTCGACGAGATCGACACGATCGGCAAGGGCAGGGGTGGGGCGCTGGGAGCGGGATTCGGCGCGCACGACGAGCGCGAGCAGACGCTCAACCAGCTGCTGGTCGAGATGGACGGGTTCGACTCGCAGAAGGGCGTGATCATCATGGCGGCCACGAACCGCCCGGACGTACTCGACCCAGCGCTCGTGCGCCCGGGCCGCTTCGACCGGCAGGTCGTCGTCGACCAGCCCGATCTGCGTGGTCGCGAGGAGATCCTCAAGGTCCACGTCCGCGGGGTCGCGCTCGACCCGCACGTCGACCTCCGCGTGCTCGCCTCCCGGACGCCCGGGTTCACCGGCGCCGACCTCGCCAACGTCGTGAACGAGGCGGCGCTGCTGGCCGCTCGTCGGGAGCGGGAAGCGGTCACCATGGTCGAGCTCGAAGAGGCGATCGATCGAACCGTCGCGGGTCTGGAACGCAAGAGTCGCGTCATGTCCGTGAAGGACAAGGAGCGGGTCGCCATCCACGAGATGGGGCACGCCCTCGTCGCCCTCACCGCGGAGACGGCCGACCCCGTCCACCGTGTCTCGATCATCCCGCGCGGCGCGGCGGCGCTGGGGATGACGATGCAGCGACCGCTCGAGGATCGGTACCTGCTCACCGAGCCCGAGCTCAAGGACCGGCTCGCGGTGCTCCTCGGCGGGCGCACGGCGGAGGAGATCCTG
>DASXTX010000053.1:0-17330 GCA_036505195.1 Actinomycetota bacterium | reverse complement strand
GGGCCGTTCGTCACCCACCTCGCCCGTGGCCGGCGCCCCGAGCTCCTGGAACGCGGCCAGGGCGCGGTCGAGGCGTTCCTGGGCCAGCGCCTGAGCGTCGCCTTCAGTCCAAGTCGCGTGCTCGTGCGGACGCGTAGCCGGAACGATGACGTGGAAGCGGCAGTCGCCCGCGCGCATCCGCTCTCGCACTGCGCTGAGCAGGTGCGCTCCGCCGAGGGTCTGGTTCGCTACGACCAAGTAGCTGGGCATCGAACCACCTCCCTGGGGGCCGATCGTATATCCGCCAATGGGTTTTCGACCTCTCTTGCATCGAGGACGGCGCGGTAAAACGCCCACGCTACGGGCGGGAGTTGGACCAAACCGACCCGCCTCTCCCTGGGGCGCGCCTAAGTGCCTCAGCAGAGATGGTGTCTTCGATGTCGGCTCAACGCCAACGGCGCCAATTGACGGCCCCTTCCTTGGAACCAGCCGTCACTTCTTCCTTCCATCCCTCGAAGGCCGCCAACACCTCCCCCTTCTCACGATCGGGCACCCCAAAATGATCGAGCGTGCGTCCAAGCTCCGCATCGACCTCGTCGAACACCCCGGGTGGAATCTTCAAGTCGAAATGAGCGTCGCGGAGCTCTCTGGCTGTGTATTGAAAGGGTCCACCAGCCAACGAGGCGACCCACAGCGTCCTCAGGAACTTGAGGCCTGGCAGCCGTCCGGCGAATGTCACCGTGTGCCATTCCTTCAGTTCGGGGTTCGCCTCGACCACCTTCGGGTTCTTAAGGAGTTGATCGCTGAAATGGTCCACCACCGCGGCGATGGCGTAGATGCCACCGAGGCGTTCATACAGAGTCGGCTCTGCCATATTTCCCTCCCGTTGACGTCCGTGTCGCCTGACCGCCTTCTCCGAATGGCGGGAACGCATCGGTAACCCGGCCGGACCGAGCCGGCCTGGCCAACAGCGCGAGCTTCTCCCTACTTGCCCAGCTGACCCCGAATCGCCCCGCCGGGGAAGTCCGGAGTGCTGTGCACGTTCACGTAATAGGCCGACGGATCCTGTCGGATGGCCTTGATCAGATCGCGGTCGACACCCTCAACGCATCCGCTGAGGGAGTCCGTCCCGGCGAACGAACCGGCGAATAGGGGAACGACGATGGGGCCGTTCACGCCCACTGGGGCGAGGTGGATGTGAGCCGCGAACACCGTGCCGTCGACGTTCGCCCAGCTCAGGTCGAAGCAGACGGTGCCCAAGCCCTGATTGAGGATGATCGACGCGCTGCCGGACGCGTCCGGATCGGCGGCGGGTACCTCGGCCGCTCCGGTAAGCGTGGTGGCGAACGGCCGACCCGCGTCCGCACCCACCGACCCCGCCGGTACGAGGACTACGAACACGACGGCCGCCACTGCTGCAAGAAGACGACGTCCCATGGGGCCTCCTTTCCTCGGGGCCTCGCCCTCAGCGGCGAAAGATCTCGTAGATCGCGCCGTTGTCGAGCGAAACCACGAACAGGTTTCCGTTGGGTCCGGTCTCGATGTCCGTGACGATGCCGAAATCACTCCCGATCAGCAAACCCTCACTCTCGGTGAGGTCGTGGAACGTCAGGTTGTCGGCGACCCGGTCCTCGAGCCGAGGATCATCCACGGCGATCTTGTTGCGATTGCCGGTGAGGTTGAACCGGAAGAGCGGGCCGCCGAGGGGTTCCGGAACCGAGACCCCGACGAACAGGTCCCCGAGGAACTGCGCCCCGAGGGACCGACCAGCTACGAACCCGATCCCCGCGGGGGCGAGCACGTGCTTCCAGCTGAACTCGGGGTCGCTGTAGTGTGAGCCGGGCAGCACGAACAGCCTCGAGAGCGCCTCCTCCGGAGTGTCGGCGATGCGCTCGGGCCCCCACCGGAATTGCTGCAGGTTGGGGAAATCCTCGTGGTGGAGGGACGTGGTCTCGATGCCCTTGTACTGGGCGATCCGCTCGACGGGACCCATGATCTGGACCCAGCCCCCGTTCATCCCCGGCTCGATCATGTTCAGTTCATCGAAGGCGTCTTCCCCGTTTTCCTCGGCCCACAGGTTCCCGGCCACCGGATCGAAGGCCATCCCGAAACTGTTGCGGATGCCGTAGGCGAAGATCTTCTGGATGTTGGCTCCTACCTCGCCGCCGATGGCCGCCCCGGCGGTGAAGAACGGGTTGTCGGAGGGCACGGTGCCATCGTCGTTGAGCCGGACGATCACCCCGGTGAAGTGGGCGTCGTCGGGTTGCGGTCCGCCGAACTGGTCGTCGGGGACGGTGGGCCCGAGGCCGGTCAACGTCGGCCCCGACGGGAGGTTCTGGAGCTGGCCCCGACGTCCCACGTCGCCGATCAGGATGTAGAGCTTCCCGTCCGGACCGAACGCGATGACGCCGGCATCATGATTGCCGCGGGCGATCTGGCCCTCGTCGCCCTGGCCAGGCGGTTCGGACGCCCCATCCTCCTGGATGGCGCGGATGTGGATGAGATTCCGGTCGAAAGTGAGCGCGTTTCCATCCCACACGAACCGGTCTACCCGGTTGCCCAGGAGCGGCGTCTGCGACAGGACGTCCGTGTCCGCACCGATCGTGCTCTCGGTCCAATACAGGTAGATGAAGGGTGTGTTCGGGAAGTCTGGGTGCAGCGCGACTCCGAGGAGGCCTCGCTCGGACGCGAAGTTCACGGCCAGGTCGAGGACGGGGGTGCCGACGACCCCATCGACCACTGGGAGGACCCTCCCAGTGTTCTTCTCGAGAACCAGCATCTTGCCTGGTCCAAGCAACACCAGGCTGGTGGGTGTGGTCAGACCTGATGCCACCGTTCTGACCGCCAGCTTCGGATGAAGCATGGTCGGCCCCGATCCTTGAGCCCCGGAAGGCGGGGCCACACCGGCGAAGATGGCCAGGGAGAGTCCCGCACACAGTGCGAGCGCGCGACGGACCATGGACGCCTCCTCCATCGGACCGAGGGTGGACGTCTTCTTGGGAGGTAATACCGGCGGTCCCTCGAGATGGATTGCCCGAATCCGAAGCGCCAAGATCTCGCCTGCCTGAGTAGGATGAACATCGCACGTGCGGGCGTGCGCTCGGGCCGGTCGGTCGAGCAGGGCGCAATCCCAAGGCGCACCGGCCCAGTAGTTCTCTATGTGGTCGCTTTCCGACGAGTCGCTGCTGGCGGGGCTGGCCTCGGCAGATCCCGAGTCCGCGGCCGCGTTCGTCCGACGCTTCCAGGCTCGAGTCTTCGGGCTCGCTCTGACGATCGTGGGGGACCGCGAAACCGCGCAGGAGGTGGCACAGGAGACCTTCATCCGCGCCTGGCGATATGCGGCGGCGTACGACTCACGCCGGGGTCGGGTCGCTACCTGGCTCCTCAGGATCGCAAGGAATGTGGCGATCGAAACGGCGCACCTCAGACGCTACGAGCCGATCGACCCCGAGGTGATCGTCAAACTGCCGATCATCAGCTCCGACGTGGGCCCCGAGGAGCGGACCATCGCGATCGATGAGTCGCAGCGGCTTCGGCAGGCAATCGCCGTGCTGCCCGAGGAGCAGAGGAGAGCGCTCGTCATGGCGGCCTTTTACGGACGGACCTCTCGCGAGATCAGCGAGGCGGAGGAGATCCCGCTCGGGACCGCAAAGACCCGCATCCGCACCGCGATGCTGAAGCTACGCTCGGTGCTCGAGGTGAACGATGAGAGATGAGGTGAACTGTGACGAGTTCCGGGAGCTCGCCCCGGAACTCGCCCTCGGGACCGCCCCTGGCGAGGAGCGGGCCCGCGCTCTTCAGCACCTGGCCGTGTGCTCCAACTGCCGCCGTCATCTCGATGAGCTCTCCGGGATCGCCGATAACCTGCTGCTCCTGGCGCCGGCCTACGAGCCGCCGATCGGCTTCGAATCGCGAGTCATCGATCGCATCTCGAGTGGGCCACGACCGCCCAGATGGCGCCGGGCGCTCCCGGCAGTCGTTGCGGCGGTGCTCGCCGCAACTGGGGCCCTGGCTCTGATGTACGCGGCGAGCAGCGAGGACCGCGAGCTCGCAGCCCACTACCGGAAGGCCCTGGAGCAGGCCAACGGCTCATATTTCGGGGGTTTGCCATTACGCGATGCTGACGGCCGTCGGGCCGGGCATGTCTTCGCCTATGCAGGCTCTCCGTCTTGGGTGGTCGTGCTTCTGACAGGATCGACCGGCTCGGGCACCTACGCTGTCGAGATGATCACCAGGGAGGGCGCGAACGCTCAGCTTGGATCGGTACACGTCGTCAACGGCAGGGGCACCTTCGGGTCCACCCTTCCGGTGAGCCTGCGAGACGTGGCACGGATCCAGCTCGTCGAGGGGGACGGGGAGGACGTGTTGAAGGCGGAGTTCCCTTCGCCCTGAGAGGGCGGCAGCCTGCCGAAGGCACAAGCGGGTCCCGATCCAAGGGGCAGTGCGGCCGAGGTGGAGCGACTCAGCTCGAAGGTCAGCGATCGCGAAGAGAGCCGGGTCTCACTCCGGGTCACGACCATCTTCCGCAACGAAGACGGTGAGTGGAAGCTGCTCCACCGTCACGCCGACCCGATCACCTCACCCCGCCCGGCCGAGGCCGTGGTCCAGGCCTGAACAAATGGCCACGTGCCGGGGCCGTGAGCCTTTCGTGAGGGGACGGGAAACTTTGCCGGAGGGTTTCATCAAGCCCCAGCGTGCCGACCTCGCCACGCGCCTGGACCGTGCTTTAGTACTCGTCGTGCCGGCGGATCCACACCTGGAACGCGTCGCCTTCGTCCCGCCCCTTCGGCGCCCGGTCGAGGATCCCGTAGTAGCCCATCAGGAACTCGACGCCGCGGGCTGCGGTCGCGTAGGTCTGATACACGGTGCCGTCGTCGAGGACGAACGCGCTGAAGCCTGGGTTCTGGGTGAGGTAGCCAGTGACGTCGGTGCCGCTCGAGCTCGCGTTGTGCCCGACGATCGGCGGAGGTCCCGCCTCGAGCATCGGCGCGATCGCCTCGCGGGTCTGCTCCACGGAGTAGGAGTAGCCGAGGTCGAAATTGAAGTCATTGACCGCCGACGAGACCCAGGGCATGTTCCAGCCCATCCGGCGCTTGTACGCCTGCAGCTTCTCGAGCGACGCCTGCGAGACATACATCATCGTCACGTCGCGCGCGCGCAGGTGCGGGAGGGCGCCGTCGACGGTGTCGGCCATCGACGAGCACGTCGGGCAACCCGCCTCATAGCTCGGGCCGAACATGAAGTGGTAGACGAGCAGCTGACTGCGGCCGTCGAACAGCTCCGCCAGCGTGCGCGCACCGTCGTCGGTGTCGAACAGGTACTCCTTCTCGACTCGGACCCAGGGCAGCTCGCGGCGCCGCCGCGCCAGCTCGTCGCTACGCCGGGTCAGCGCCTTCTCTTCCTGGAGCAGCTCGAGCCGGGCCGCAAGCCACTCTTCACGTGTGCCGGTCTTGTGATCGGTCATTGTTCTCTCCTTCTGGCGCTACAACAGCTTGGCATGGCCGGCCCACCTGGGGCGAACCCGGCCATGTCGGGGTCAACGCGTCTACGAAACGGCCACGCCGGGCGCCCGCCCCACCCAGCGGTTCATTTGACCGCAGTTCTCCGCTCTGACAGAAGCCGTCCACGAAAACGGCCACGCCGGCGCGGGCGCCCCACCACCCACGCATCTCGAGCTCTTGACCGGATCCAGGAGGAAAAACAGACCGGTTGCTCGCTTCGGTGGGGGGTCGAGGCCTTCCAAGACCTAACCCTGCTGAGGACGCCTCGTACGAGTCGCACCGACGGTACCTCTTCACCTCGTAAGGAGCCCGGTCTCTGGATAGGAAGAAGAGATGGGTAGAACGACCGACTGAGAGCGGGCTTCGGGGCTCCCTCAGCCACGCTCCCTGCAGCTCAGAACGGGTAGTGCCAACGGGGTTCGAGCCCGTGCCTCCACCTTGAGAGAGTGGCCCAGGCCGATTTCGTGACCTGCGGAGAGGGCGGAAAAGGGCGGCTGACCTGTGGATTCCGTTCCTGGTCGATTCCGGTCGCTACCCCTCGTCTTTCGATGTCGTGCGGGATAGAGATACGGAATCAAACGGCGGCGGAGCGCTACAACCACCTTTGCCTTACAGGAGATGGGAACCGTGCGCGGCGTGCTGATATAGCCGGCCCTCAAGAAACTGTTCTACGGGATCAATTTCACCCCGTTCATCGAGGAAGCAGAGCTGCGTGCGAATGACGTACTCGGACTCGTTCGCGGTGATTGCACCTCTCCTTGAGACCAAACACGGCACCGGCCCGGTAGTGTGAGCCTCCGTCGCCCGTCAATCCGTTCGGCGCAGGATCCAAAGACCCGTGTTCATGTCGCTGGCAAATACGAGCCCTGTGGCCTCGTCGACGACCACTCCCCACACCTGCGTGGTGCTCGGCAGGACGAATCGTTGCTTCGGCTTGACCGGGTTCTCCCCGGCGGGCGGGACGAAGTAGGCGACCTCTCGTGGACGGCTGGGGTCGCTCACGTCGATCACCCGAACGCCGTCCGTGTACCAGGACGCATAGACGGTTGTTCCCACGACCAGGGGGTTGTGGATCGTGTAGTCGCCGGCCGACTGGTCGTCGGTGCCGAGCGAGTTCGGGGTTCGGTACTCGCCGATCTGCACCGGGGCAGCGAGGTTCGCGTAGTCGTAGACGCGGAGGTACCCGAAGCCCTTCTCGATGCCAGCGCCGGAGGTCTTGCAGAAGTCCTCGTCCGCCGTGAACAGAAGCCTTCGGGCGTCGTCGTAGCTCGAAGAGTGCCCGTCTCCGTCAGCGTCGGCCGGGTAGATCGTCAGGCCGCGGAACGCCGGCTGCAAGGGATCGGTCACATCCAGCGCCACGAAACCGCTGTCCCAGTACGAGAGGAACACGAGCTTTCCATCGGCAGACGGTTCGGCCCCGTGCCCGAACAGCGCGTCCGGATCGCATCCCTGCGCCGTGCCGGGAGTCAGGCCCTCCTGCAGGAACCCCCAGCTGGACACCTCCACCGGGTTGGCGGGATCGGTGATGTCGATCAGACGGAATGGCCCCCTTCCCTGCTCGTCCTCGAGCCCGTTTGGGGATGCATCGTCGGGCTCTTCGCTAGAGGGGACCGTGGCGTAGGCGAACGTCCGGTGGAGATCTGGTCGATCCTCCACCTCGAACTCGTGCACGCCCCGAGCACAACAGCCACTGTCGTAGAGCCCCAGCTCCACGGGCTGGGCCGGGTCGGTGACGTCCCACAGCATCAGCCCACGGGGGAGGCTCGTGTCCCGGCGAGACCCACCACAGACCTGGATACCAGCGGCCGCGATGTCATGACCTGCGTACTGTCCGAACTCCGCCGTGTACACGACTACGTCTTCGGCCGAGGTCCCCTCCGGGTTCTGGAGCGTGGAAACCCTAGTTGGATCGGCGGGGTTCCGGACGTCGATTACGGCCACGCCGCTCTGCGGCGGCCCCGGGCAGAAGCGGTCGTTCCCCGTTGCCCAATCGGTGAAGCCCCAGTGACCCACATACGCATAGCCTTTGTGGACCCAGACGTCCGCGTTGAATCCTCGGCCACCGAGGTTGTTGTGACCGACCACCTCCATGTTGAGGGCCTCCGAGCCGCGCTGTCCGCCCTTGTACACCTTCTGGGACTCTGCGAGGCGATGCAGCTCGTCCGTAAACAGCTCGTCGTCGTTCGACGGCGTGGCCAAAGCTGCGGTGGAGGCGATCAGCGCGCACGCCACAGCCACGATCAGCGCAGCCGGAAATCTTCGCATGGCGTTCCCCCTTCACGGGCTCACGTTTCGCGCAGATATCAACTAACCACCGGGAGGGAACGGCGGTCAAGGCGCGGTGGTCGAGACGGTTACGTCGCTGGAGCCGGCTCCCCGAGCGCGGGTGGGACGCTGGAGGTGCGGCCGGACCGCGATGTGGCCGGCCTCGAGCATCCAGAACTCGACGGATCCTGTCCGATTTCTCCTGGGTGCACCCAACTGGACGGAAGTCGAAAGGATGTCTGCAGGTAGAGGGCCATGTGGTGCGTCTCAACGCCTCCCATTCGAAGCTTCGACGGCAGGGGTATCGCAAGGTCGGAGGCGACTGATGGGGTCCTGCTCGTACGCCATCCATCGAAAGGAACACCAGGCAACAACAACTTGACCGCCGGTCACGCCGCGGCTTAGGGTCGTCTGGCGCACATATCGCAGCCGAACACATCCTGCCCCGGAGGGAGGTGCTGCTGATGCATTTGCGCAGACCGGTTTTGGCGCTGGCCGCATTCTTCGGACTCCTGCTCCTCGTATCGAGCGCCGGCGCGTCCCCCCAGCCGCCCAGGGATACCGAGGACTCCGCCGTCGATAGCCCCGTCGAGGCGGCCGAGACCCTCGACGAGCACCAGCATGGCGGAGTGGGCGGCCATCTGCCGGCTTCAAGCGCGAACGTCGAGCTTGTCGGCAAGCTCAAGCTCACGAACGTGGCCGGAGGTATCAGTGACGTGGGCGCGTTTGGGAACTACGCGTACCTGGGTGCGTTCAACCCGGAATGCGCGGGGCGGCCAGGTGCCCAGGGAACGGGCGTTCACATCGTGGACATCGCCGACCCCGCCGCGCCGACAAAGGTCGGGTTCATCCCGGCCCATCCAAACTCGTACGTGGGCGAGGGCGTTCACGTCATTCACATGTCAACGCCCTTCTACACCGGCGATCTGCTGGTCCACAACAATGAGGCGTGCGATTCAAGCCTGCCCTTCGAGGGCGGCGTGTCCCTCTGGAACGTCACGAACCCACTCGCGCCGGTGAAGTTCGCCGGCGGCGTGGGCGACTCGACTCCGGCGATCGCGCCGAATATCAACGGCGTCCACTCGGTGCACAGCGCCTTCGCCTGGTACGTGCCGGGCTCCAACCCTCCCGCCACCGGGAGGGCATTCGTGATGATGGCCGACAACCAGGAGGTGGACGACGTTGACATCCTGGAGGTCACCAACCCGGCGGCTCCGGTCCTCGTCTCGGAGACCGGCTTCAATAGCTGGCCAGCGGCGCAGTCGCCGCTCGCCAACGGTGACACTGTCTTCAACCACGACTTCCAGGTGAAGCAGATCGGTGGCAGGTGGCGGGCGCTTATCTCGTACTGGGATGCGGGCTGGGTGATCCTCGACGTGACGAACCCCGCCGACCCGGTGTTCGTCGACGACTCGAACTACCCGACGCCGGACCCCCTGACCGGGTTCGACATCCCAGAGGGGAATGGCCACCAGGCCTGGTGGAGTTCGAACAACCAGTTCTTCCTCGGGACGGACGAAGACTTCTCACCGACCCGGACGAACTGTCGGATCGAGACGGGGCCAACCGCGGGCCCGACCCCATGTGGGGAGTTCGGTTTCAGCGTCCCGTTGTCCAACCAGTTCCCGTCGGGCTTCTCCGGCACGACGGTCTGGGGCGGCTCGGGCTGCGAAGAGGACGTCGACGCCAACGGCACGAGCGACCGCGACGAGGTGCTGGCGAACTACACCAAGGCACAGACCGGCGCCGACGCCATCGTGTTCACCCGCGGCATCTGCTTCTTCTCCAAGAAGATCGAGACCGGCGAGCTTGCGGGCTACAAGATGGTCTTCATCGGCCAGAGCCACGGGGGGAGCCGGAACGGTCTCCTGCCGGACAGCTTCTTCTGCGGGGGCCAGGGGAGCCCGGTCCTCGGGCTGGCTTCCGCCGGGTGCATCGGCCACCGAGCCATGCACAACCTGTTCAACGATGCTCCGGCTTTCACAGGCGCGGACACGGCCGACATGCCCGCGAAGGGGACTGTCGGCGAACGCATCTTCGCGCAGGGTGGCGTGTTCGACGGATGGGGCTACGTCCACCTGCTCAACGCGAATTCGCTGCAAGAGATCGATGCCTACGCGGTGCCCGAGGGACTGGACCCCGCCTTCAAGACCGGGTTCGGCAACCTCACGGTCCACGAGGTCCAGACCGACCCCAGGGCCAATGTGAACCTCGCGTATATCTCGTACTACGACGCTGGGTTCCGAGTGGTGAAGTTCGGCAAGAACGGCATCCAGGAGGTGGGCCACTTCATCGACGTGGGTGGCAACGATTTCTGGGGCATCGAGCCGATCCGGCTGGGCAGTAGTCGGGGCGGCCCGCTCATCCCAGCGAGCGATCGCGACTTCGGCCTCTACATCTTCCGATACACGGGCGAGTAGGACCCACGAGCGTGCTTTGATGGTGACCGGCCCCCGGCGACGGGGGCCGGTCCATTCCTCCTGGGCGGTCGCATCCACGAGTACGAGGCTGCGGCGCAATGGATCGGGATGTTGGCACCCCTCAGGTTCAGTGGAAACGCCTTTAGATACCCTCGACGGTGGGGGGCTGTGGAAAGCTTGTAAATGCCCGCGAGGGCTTCAAAACCGGTGAAAGACCCTCGACCTCGGCTGTAGACCTCGTCACCATGGTGAGCAGCGAGGAGCCAGTCTATGTGCCCGAACCTGTTCCCTCGGTATCGCCCCAACAAGTCCAACGTCGAAGAGCTGACAGGAGCCCGCGCCCGTGGCGTGTGACGCGATCAGTCGAGGGCTCCCGGAAAAGTGAGTGGTTCCATGAAGTCCCTAAGAACGTCTCGCCGGATGTCGTTTTCGGCGGGAAGCGCAACTGTGGTGAGTCACGGTTTCGTCACGAACCGACACTGGCGGCCGTGGCTTGATCGCAAGACGTTCGACCGGCGACGTACGCCGATCCGCGGCAAGGAGGGTTTAGGCGCTACGCACGTCGGGGTCGGTAAGGGGCCTACGCACACAGCACAAGCTTCCCGAGCCGTCGCTCGGGAGATACAAAGGTGCTGGAAGGCCATCGCTCGACTGTGTTGCCGTTGACCAGGTAGACGTAGCGGTCGGCCTGCGAAGCACTGATCCAGAGCTCCCATTCCCCCCGGTGGAAGCCTGTCGAGCGAGCGTCCTTGGGAAGAACGATATCGGGCTCGAACTCCGTGGCGAGGTCGCGATCGACAACCCCTTCGGTGTCCCTGATGTACTGCCGCGTGCGGGCGGCCGTCTGCGTCCGCTTCCCGATCGGCCACGCGACATGAAGGAATACCGCCGACTGCCACCCGCAGTGTTCCGCTCCGGCGAGCACGTGCAGCACGAGCGGCTCACCTCCCGGAACGCCGTCCGGAAGCCTCCGGCCTTGAGCATCCTCCCACGGGCCGACCAGGCCGGAGTCTGAGGAACACGCGGCACCCAGCGCCAGGACCATCGCCAAGCAACCAAGGACCGACCGCTTGATTGCAGACCTCCTTCTCGGATGATTGCGCAGCGTCGGTGTGACGGCAAGCGGGTCGTGCTGGGTTCCAGCCGGCGATCGCGAGATGGAAAGATGTCGCTTCCGGCGGGAAGCGCAACTGTGGTGAGTCACGCTTTCGTCACGAACCGACAGTCTGGGGTTCCGTTCGTCAGCTTTAGTGTTCGCGGCGCCGTGCCAGACTTCGTTGGGTGAGCGATGAGCACCCCCTCGATCCCAGCCTGATAGGAGCCCGGGAGCGACCGCCGGAGGAGCGATTCGCGAACGCCCCGTTCCCCCTGTACGGGCTTCCGCGAGAGTGGAATGGAGTGAGGTTCCTTCGGGACGTCAGTTGGCGCTCACGATCAACCGCACGCTGATCGAAGTCGCACTCGACGATCCCCACGCAGACGAGTCTCTCCAACAGCTCGGCGCGAACCTGCTCGCTGTCAATGAACGCCACGAGCGGCTCATCGACGGGTTACTCACACTCGCGAGCAGCGAGCAAGGAGTCACCGACCAAGTCCCAGTCGACCTCGCCGACATCGCGCGGCATGTCACTACGGAGTCTCAGGCGGCCGCGCAGGCCGCCGGCATCGATGTCCGGACGGAGTTTTTCCTGCGCCGGTTGCGGGTGATCCAGTCTTGCTGGAGCGACTCACCCAGAACCTGCTCGAACGCCATCCGCTACATGGCCGAGCGCGGCGAGATCACCGTCACCACCGACACCGCCGACAACGACGCCCTGCTCACGGTGGAGAACACCGGATCGCCCGTCCCGATCTACGAGATCCCGAGCCTGTTCGAGCCTTTCGTAGGATGCCAACCACGGAACGACGCGCCGACTCGATCGGTCGTCAAGCGGGCCGAGGAGCGGGGCTGGGACTGTCCAACGTGCGGTGACTCGTCCGCGCTCACGAGGGCGACGTCCACGCCTCAGCCCGCGAAGACGGAGGCTCATAGTGAGGGTACGGATAACTGTAGCGCCAGAAACGTCGATTTCGAACGCGCACGGCTGACGTAGGCAAGGGGAGCAAGCCCGGGAAGTGCGTATACGCCCTTGGCCGGTTGGCATCGCTACCAGCGATTGCCCTTGAACCAGGGCACTGCCCCCGCGCTGATTGCCGCCACAGGTGCGATCGGATCAGCGCCCTGACAGCCAAGCCGCGATGAACAAGACGCTCAGGCCGAGCGCCCACAGGAGCGTCCATCCGAGATCGTCGGTGAAGCGTCGTCCCTCGGCTCGCGCCGCGCGTATCTGGTTGAGAATCAGGCCTCCGACGCCTGCGACCGCGAAGGCGGTCGCGACGACAAGGACGACGGCATCGAGCACGTTACGCCCAAACGCCTCGACTCATTCGACTGCCCGGATCTCGAGCCGTGGAAGCCGATCTACGATTCCGCGGGCCCTGGGGCATCCTGGGAGCGGGTCATCTCGATTCGCCGGATGGGGGTGAGCCTCCACGGCCAGCGCCACGGCGTCGCGCTCACCACGCGAAGCGAAGATCCACGTGCGCGCTCGACCGGATCGGGCAGACGTCCGTGGAGCGGCACGGATCCGCCACGGAAGTCCCACACGAGCGCCCGCCCGTTCGGTCTCAGCACGCGGCCGATCTCGTCCAAGCCCGCGGTCGCGTCCGTCCAGTGGTGCATCGAGAGCGTGCTCACGACAACATCGAACGATGCGTCGGGGAAGGCCAACGAGGAAGCGTCTCCGACGAGGAACGATGGCCGACGTCCACCGCCGTGTCCCGAATGCTCGGCGTTGGCCCGGGCACGCTCGATCATGGCCGGGTCGAGGTCGAGGCCGGTCACGTCGAAGCCGTACCGGCGGGCCAGCAGGATCGACAGCCGACCGGGACCGCACCCCACCTCGAGCAGCCGCGCGCCGCTCGGAGCGACAGCAGCGATGTCGGCCGCGATGCGTTCGAAGAGAGACCCGAGCAGGAACCGGTGGCTGAGCGCGTCGTAGAGGGCGGCGTCGCCGATCAGGATCCCGCCTGGTACCTCCTTGCCCATCGCGCCGCCAGCGTGCCGCCGGACCAGGACCGCGCCGCCTACGGACATAGCTCCGAGCAGGATCACAAGGAGTCGAGTCCGCGCGTTCATGAGGCGTTGGAGGACGGGCGCGCGAAGAAGTGGTCGCCGTTTCGCAGCTCGACTTGCGCATCGTCGGCGATCGGCTCGTTCCCACCTTGCGCGCGGCGGAAGAGCGCGAAGTCCGCCGGGATGCGCGCCGTCTGTTTGATCTGCCGTCCCGTGACCCGGTCTGCGTCGAACGTGTAGCGGTTCTGCACGACCACCGTGATCCTGATGCTCGACGGCGGGTCCTCGCGCGGGGCATCGTTCCGATGGGCTTCCTCTGCGCTCTGGTCCGAGCTCTGGTGGAGGGAGGACGAAGACGTCGTCTACCCCACGTCTCTGCGGGAGGTGGCCATTGCGCCTGCGAGCGCCGCGGTGACTGCATACACACCGAGCAGCACCAGGCCGGGCGCGGGAGCAAGCAGCGTCCCCGGCTCCTGCCCGCTGACCGCTGCGGCGGCGGAGCCGGGAAGGAACTTGAGGACGTCGCCGAGGCCGACGAGATCGCCGGCCAGTAGGCCCTCGACGAACAGCAGCCAGGCGCAGATACCGACCACCGTGGGCACTTGGTGGCGAACGAGAGCGCCCACACCGACGCCGATTGCCGCCCAGAGGGCGGCTGCCGCCGTGGCCCCGGCGACGAGGAGCCCGTAGTCCCCACCGTCCAACCGGAGGTCGATCCCTCGCGCCCGAAACGCCGCCGCGCCGGCGGCCACGGCAACGGCTCCGGCGGTGAGTCCGAACACCGACCCGGTGAGTACGCACGCCCAGACCTTCGCCCAGATGACGCGGGCGCGCCGTGGGCTGACGAGGAAGGTCGGCCGGATCGTCCCGTGTCGGATCTCGGCGGTGACCGAGAGCGCCCCCACCAGCCCGGCGAAGAGCGCTCCCAGGAACTCTCCCCGTCCGAGGATCGTCAGCTGGTTGTTCGGGCTGCGGAGGGACTGGGCTGGAAGCAGGCTGTGCAGGAGCACGGCAAGGAGCACGAGGGCGAGCATCGCGGCGAACAGACCGAGCGTGGTCCGGGTCGACCGCTGCTTCAGCAGCTCCGAGCGCAGCAGGGCCCTCACGTCGGGACCCCGGTCAGTCCGAGGAAGACGTCCTCGAGCGTCCGTCCGCCCCGCGTAAGCTCTCCGAGCCGACCGGTTGTGACGAGATGCCCGTGATCGATGATCGCGACCTCGTCCACGGTCAGGGCGGCCTCGGCGAGCATGTGGCTCGAGACGAGGACCGTCCGGCCTTGCTCGGCGAACCGCCGCAGGAACCCGCGCAGCCAATGGACGCCGGCGGGATCGAGCCCGTTGGCCGGCTCGTCGAGTACGAGCAGCTCGGGGTCGCCGAGCAGCGCGGTCGCAAGGCCCAGGCGTTGGCGCATGCCCAGGCTGTACGTCCTCACTCGCCGGTCCGCTGCGGCCGCGAGCTCGACCCGGCCCAACACCTCATTGACGCGGTCCAGCGGGATCTGCGCTGCGGTGGCAAGGACTCGCAGGTGGTTGCGGCCCGTGCGTCCGGGGTGGAAGTCGTTCGATTCGAGCACCGCTCCGATCCGCCGTGCGGGGTCGTCGAGGTCGCGGTAGCGGCGTCCGAACACGAGCGCCTCGCCTGCGGTCGGCTCCGCGAGCCCGAGGAGCAGGCGAAGCGTGGTCGTCTTGCCGGCGCCGTTCGGGCCGAGGAAGCCGGTGACGGTTCCCGCCTTCAGGGAGAAGGAGAGGTCGTCCACGGCGACGATATCGCCGAAACGCTTGGTCAATGATCGGACCGTGACGACGGAGGTGCCGTTGCCGAGTGACCGCTCGCGTTCGTCGATGTGATTCGTCATCGTGCGACCCCTAGTGGATGCCGGGACCGATGGCGCCGCTGAGGTGGAGGAACACGATCAGCCCGAGCAGGGCGATCGCGAGGATGGTCGCGACTGCGACCACCCACCGCGGGGTGCCCCTCGACGGTGTACCCCTCGACGCGTCTTGCTCCGGTCCCCGGCGAGCGCGGTCTGCGTCTTCGGGGGAGCGGAGCGGGTCGGCCATTTTTCGGTCTCCTCGTGCAGGGATTGGGTATCTCGCACCACCGAAGGTATCGAGACAATCTGTCTATGTCAAATCAACACGTCTTGAGACTGGTCATCACGTATGATCACCTCCGTGCCCAAGCTCTGGACCGAGACGATCGAGACGCATCGTCGCGAGGTGCGTGAGGCGATCCTGGACACCACGGCCGCGCTGGTTGCGGAGCATGGGCTACTGGGCGTAACGATGTCGCAGATCGCTGAAGAGACGGGGATCGGACGCGCGACCCTGTACAAGTATTTCCCCGACGTCGAGGCGATCCTCCTCGCGTGGCACGATCGCCAGATCACCGCCCATCTTGCCCAGCTTTCGGAGATCCGAGACCAGGGAGATGATGCGGGGGAGCGACTCGAGGCGGTGCTCGAAGCCTACGCGCTCCTCTCAAGCCACTCGCGCGGCCACCAGAGCGCGGGGGTCACGGAACTCATGCATCGAGCCGATCAGCTCGGGCGAGCGCAGCGGCAGGTCCACGAGTTGATCCGGGGCCTGTTGATCGAGGCCGCGAAGAACGGCGACGTCCGCGACGACGTGCCTCCGGACGAGCTGGCGGACTTCTGTGTCGAAGCCCTGAGGGGCGCCAGGCATCGGTCGAGAGCGGCGATCCGTCGGCTCGTGACGGTCACCCTGGCCGGCCTTCGACCACCCGCATCCTGATCGCGACGTGCCTTGTCGGAGTGAGCATGCAGCTCTGAGCTTCGCGATCGGCTCCGCGAAACGCCGGTCTCGACTCGGGCCCAACGAGCCCTACAGTCCGGGGCCGGAGACCGCTGAAATCCTCGGGTTCCGAGGGTTTCCATTTTGCCCGGGGAGACGTGGATTCGGGAGATCGCCTCCTCTTGACGTAGCCGACGCGTGGGCTTAGGACGAGTGAGACAGAGGGCGACCGGCGGCACCCATCGGGGCGGGCCGACGCTTCCGGTCGCAGACGGGAGGTCGACGATGGCCGAGCCGAGCCTGTACGAACGATTGGGTGGCGTGTTCGCCATCGCTGCAGTAGTCGACCACTTCAGCGATGCGGTCGTCCAGAACCCTATCGTCGGACAAGCATCGAAGAACCCCGAGCTTCGTGAGTGGCATACCAAGAAGCTGGACCGGCTGCCAGGGCTGAAGTTCATGCGCACCCTGTGGCTCTGCAACGTCGCCGGTGGACCCTTGTCGTTTACTGCTACGAAGCCGGGAAGCACGCCCCTCGGGCTGGAAGAGGCCCATCGCGACCTCCACATCTCGCCCGAGGAGTTCGATGAGGTCGCGGCGGAGCTGGGACGCACGCTCGATCACTTCGGGGTCCCTCCGCGTGAGAAGGATGAAGTCTTGGCGGCCTTCGCGGCGCACAAGGGGGAAGTGACCGAGGGATCGATGGCTTCGGCCTGAGAGAGCCCCCGGCGTTCATCCGTTGCGCCCTGTCGCGAGGACGCCGCGATCCTCGCCTCGCTGATGAACGTCGGCCACTCCGACCGCGTGGAGTTCATGGGCTGAATTCCACCCTCTAACTGGACGGCCTCCACTCCCCAAGGTAGGCGTTTCCGCAGGTCATGAAGACCGTTCGTTCCCAGATAGCTTCTAAGCGGCGGGTCGGAGGGTTCGAGTCCTCCCCTTGTGGCCAGCTTGTGGCCAGTCGCTGGTCTTCCACCGAGATACACCCAAGGCCACTACGAGCAGAAACGTCTCCGAGTCGCACTCGGTCGCCGTGCTCACGGGGTTTCCTAAAACCGCGAGTCGCTACTTACCTCGGGACGCGGACCGTCATCCACGGAGGCGTATCGCCAGCCTTCGGGTCCGACCGCGTTCGGTGCCGGTTTGAGGCCCCGAATTACCCGCTCCCGTACCCGTACCGGCCCCCGCTGCTCCCGCTGGCCCCACTCGTTGAGCCGGAGCCCGAGGGGGTGGCCACGTGGAATCCTTCAACCCCCTGGCCGGTGTCCTGTCCCGGGGCCTGGTCGCTGACGAACAA
>DASXTX010000052.1:0-65754 GCA_036505195.1 Actinomycetota bacterium | reverse complement strand
CACGGCAGGAACGAACGCGTCGGCGGGATCGGCGTTGTACTCCGCCGTCCAATCGTGACCGTCGGGTGAGTTCCATATCGGCTCTTCGAAGCGGACGACGCGAACGAGCGCGATCGCGGTCGCGCATGTGACGTCTTCAGCGATGCTCCCCGGGCCGACGAGGAACTCGCACGCTTTCGGCATAGGGGGCCACGAACCCGTCTGGCTCGGCCATACCCGATCTCGTGACGGACCGGGGACACAGGCGGCAACAGCGACGACCGTGGTCGCCACGATCACCGACCGAGCGCCAAGCGCTGGATCCACGGAGGGATGGTGCGGCACGCGGGCCTCCTGGGCAAGGAAGGCAGGCGTCGGCGGGCGGACAAACGCCGGCTCATGGAGCTCTGGGCCGTCGTGGAGGCCTGGGGAGAGCACCTCTTCCCGCCATAGGTCTACGTCTTAGGAACGTTGCCCGCGGCTCTCGAAGGTTGGGGATGGGCCATCTTCAGCCGGTCCCCGACAAGGCCGAGGAGGATACGAAGATGGACTAGGCAGGTGGGCGGGTTGCGTTTCCTGGTGATTTCGCTCGTCGTGATCTACGGCCTTGGGTATCTCTATTGCCGCTTCGCTCGTCGTTCGATTTTCTGCTCGTGGTGTGGACAATCGAACGGGCTCGACCGTATGCGGGACCTCTCGACCGGAGTCAGGACGAAGGCCGAGGCGGTTCTGTCCACCCTCGAGGTTGATCCACCGGAGTGAGCCGTAGCCCTGTCTAGCTGGCGGAAGGTCCACGCGCCCGGCGCAGGCAGCCGGCGCAACGAAGGTCGGGCAGGTCCTCCATCTGTGAGGTCGGGACACAGATCTGCGATCGTCACGATGGTCACTCGGACATTCATGGGGAGAGGAAGGTTGCCTCGATGGTGCTGAGGTGTTCACCTCGATGAAGCGAGCGGTCCACCAGGCGCTCTCGCCCCTCCCGCACAACCTGCGACACGACATCGGCTTCGAGCGACCCTATGAGGGCATCGATCTCTGCAGCCGCTGCCAGGCAATCCTGGACGGCGGTTCGCGGCGGGATGACTGCCCATTGTTGCAGGGACGAGTCATTGATCAGTTCCAGAAGAGCGTCGTCGAAAGGAAGAGGTGTACGACTCCCCATGGTGGAGGCGAGCACCCACCTGGCGCGAACGAATCGATCCCAAAACGCCATATGGGCAAAGAGCGCCGCGGCGGTCCATGGCGGGTCGATGGTCTGACCGAGTTCCTCATCCGAGAGCCGCACGCCCAATGCCCGCAGCCGATCCAGCGCTGCGTGATTTCGTTCCTCGATCGCCCGCCGAGCCGTCGCCTCCATCGCCATCGATCAACCTACACGGCTGCGGTCGATTGAATCGAGCGTGAAGGGCATCCCCCACGCTGTCATGTCCCTCTACGAGTGGACCCTGGGATGCGACCGGTGACGAATTCAGACGAGCGTCACCGGTGAGGAATCGTGTCGATGGAGGTAAACCGGGTTGGTCCGCTCGAGACTCTAGGGGGATGGAGGGTCGTTGATGGGTGTCTTCTGACGAGGCGGACTTCCGGCACGTGTACGAGCAGGCGTTCCCGGTCGTCTATCGGGTCGCGTATCGCTTCTCGGGGCGTCGCGAGACCGCCGAGGACGCCGTTCAGGAGGCCTTCGCGAGAGCGTTCGAGCGCTGGGGTCGTCTGCGGGGAGAGCCGTGGATCGTCGGGTGGATCGTCGCCACCACCCTGAACATCCTTCGGAGAACGGGGAGGCGAACGGCCGAGCTCTCCCATGAGGTTGAAGGGCTCCATTCCCCCGAAACCGAACCTGAGGGGGCTTTGGATCTGTGGCGAGCGATCAAGGAGTTCCCCAAGCGGCAGGCGCAGGCGGTGGTCCTCCACTACCTCATCGATCTGCCCGTTGCCCAGGTCGCGGAGGTGATGGGGTGCCGGGAGGGAACCGCGAAGGCCCACCTCGATCGAGGTCGGCGCAGACTCGCTCGGCTGCTGGAGCCGTCGGAGGCTCGTCAGGAGGATGGTTGAAGATGCGCATCGACGAACAGATCAGGGATCGGCTCGAGCGATCGCTCCAGAGCGTGGAACCGCCCCCTACCCAGGTGGACCCGGTCATCCGTCGCGCCAGGAGCCTGCGGCGCCGGCGCCGGGCCGTCGGAGCGTTCATCGCCGCGCTCGGGATCGTCGCCCTGAGTGTGCCTCTGGTTCTGCTTTCACCTCTCGGTGACCGGAATCACGAGCCGAGGGGCGTCTTTGGGACGGAGCCGGGCCAGCTGATCGTGTCGGCTCGCGTACCACTTGCTCCCGGGATCACCGATGTCGTGACCGGCTTTGGGGGCGTGTGGGTCACCGGCAACGAAGGGGTCGTGCGCGTGGATCCGACGACGGACCAGATCGTCGCCGAGATCCGCGTCCCAGGAACGGGCGACCACAGCACCATCGCGGTCGGGGAGGGTTCGGTGTGGGTGACCGCGCCGGAGCTGCGGCCAGACGGATCGAGGGGGAATCTCGTCCGCATCGATCCTGCCATCAACAACATCGCGGCCACGATCCACCTCGGCGGTCCGATCGGGGGGGTGGCTGTCGGCGGCGGTTCGGTGTGGGTGACCCTGCCGGACTCGGGGGCCAGCACGGTCTTTCGCATCGACCCGACATCGAATCGGGTGCTGAGCAGCGTTCCGGCGGCCGAGGGAGGGGGGCCCGTCGTCTACGGCGAAGGGTCGGTGTGGATCACCAACTCGTGGGCGGGCGGTTCCGTGACCGAGGTCGATCCGGCGACCGGAGACGTCGTCGACACGCTCGACGTCCCGAGCGTGCAGGCCGTCGGTGACGGGTCACTGTGGGGGGTGACCGGCGACTCCGTCCTGCGGATCGATCCCGACTCGGGGGCCGTGCAGGCCACGATCCCGATCGCACGAGCCCAGGACGTGGTCATGGACGGGTCGACGGTGTGGGTCCTCGTTTCGCCCCGCTCCAGCGACCCGACGCTCTTCTACCCGATCGCGGGCACCGCCGGGGTTGTGCGGATCGATCCCACAACCAACCGTGTGATCGGTGAGTCCGTCGCGCTCGACGATTTGCAACCGATCGCGCTCGCGGAGGACGAAGGGAGCGTCTGGGTGGCCGACTACTACGACGGGATTCTCAGCCGGATCACGGCGGTTCGGTGATGCGCGCCCGTGTCGCCCCCCGAGCTTGAGCATCCAGCCAGCAGCGGCACGACCACACATCACTTCACCGCCGCCCGTAAGCACGGTTCGATCGTAGTCGCCCCGTGACGGCCGCGGAGGCACTCGCTTTCGTTACCAACCAACATCCTGACTGTGAGCATTTTGTGCGGGTGCTCGGGAACCCGAGCGGCCGCGGTGGTGTCTCCTGGCGGAGGGCAAGCCCATAGCACCTGTAGGGGCTTAGAGGCGATGAATTTCCGAACGTCGAAACTGCCGGCGTCGATGGCGCTCGCCGTGATAGTCCACTCGCTCGCCGCGCCGTTCCCAACCAGTGCGACCGCACTCTGCCGCGGTCGAGCTCCCACGATCGTCGGGTCGGCAGAGGGAGGCCGTCTGGTGGGCACCCCTGGACCCGATGTGATCGCCGGACGGGGCGGCGACGACCGGATCCAGGGCCTGGGCGGAATCGACCGCATCTGCGGAGGCCGGGGGAACGATGTGCTGCTGGCCGGGCCAGGGCGTGATCTGGTGGACGGTGGAGTCGGGGACGACCGGGGCAACGCGGGCAGCGGCGACGACAGATTTCTTGGGGGTCCCGGCGCCGACAGCCTCTGGGGGGATGCCTTCAACGCGTCCGGCAACGACGTCCTCTTGGGGGGAGGTGGATCTGATCTGTTCAACCCGAGAGACGGTCAAGACCTGATCCGCGGCGGGACCGGTCGAGACGGCGTGGCCTATTGGGAGGCCGACGGGATCAGGGTGAATCTGGACGCGGGCGTGGCGAGAGGCTGGGGCCGTGACCGCCTCCACTCAGTGGAGCTGGTGGTGGGTTCTCTGCTCGACGACATCATCATCGGCGACGAGGGGCCGGAACGTCTCGAAGGTGGCTTCGGCGATGACCTGCTGGTTGGTGGCGCTGGGCGCGATCGTCTCTTGGGGGACGCTGGCGACGACACGCTCGATGGAGGTAGTGGCGATGACGAGTTGGTTGGGAACGATGGCATCGACCGAGTGGATTACGGCGCCTCACACGGACCCGTCACGGCCGATCTCGCAACGGGCAAGGCCACGGGCAATGGCTCGGACATGATGGTCGGCGTTGAACACCTGGTCGGTTCGCCCTACGACGACTCATTGACCGGAGACTCGAACGCGAATGAGATTTCGGGCGGTGAGGGTAACGACAGGATGTCCGGCGAAGAAGGCGACGACTACCTCGTGGGCGATGCCGGAGACGACTTCTTGGACGGGGGACAAGATACGGACGCTCTCAATGGAGGTGTCGGAAGCGACGTCTGCGTGAAGGGTGAGGCCGTCATGGCTTGCGAGTCCTAGCCCGTCGCGCCTGGTAGTGCAGGCAAGCCTGATGTCGCTTTCGTCACGAGGCGACATCGTCATGGCACAAGGTCTCTTCTCCTGACCTCAACTGGCAGGCTCGCGTAGGCCACCAACCCGACGATGCTCACGGCGACCGTGCCCGTGCCCGCGATCAGGAGCGTGACCCTCGGTCCTATCGCCTCGACGAAGATGCCCCCGAGGGCGACGGCGGCGATCTGCCCCGAGCTGAGCAGCGCCGAATTCGCGGCGAAGACACTGCCGTGGAGACGGTCCGGGGTGCGGTGGTGGATCAGGCTACGGCGGGCGACGTTCCCGATGCCGTTGCCCGCGCCGCCCACCACGAACAGCCCGATGGCCCAGCCGAACACCGGCCAGGCGGCCGCGGCCAGCACGGCCACCCCGGTACTCGCGTCGGCGAGGATCACCCCGGGGGCCAAAGCCTGCGTGCTGAGGCGCCGAGCCACCAGGAAAATCCCCGCCACCATCCCCGCGGTCCAGACCGAGACCAAGACTCCGTAGCCGCCATCGCCCGCCTCCAGGGTGTCCTTGGCGAAGAACACCAGGGCGACGTTGTCCATGACGGCGAACATCACCGTGATCGTGAGCACCACTGCTGCCAGCCGGAGGACCGGATCACCCCACAGGAACGAGAATCCCTCACGGGCTCGGCCAGGCCGCGAACCCCGCCTCCCCTTCCTCCCATCCCGCTTCCTCCGGGGGTCTGCGCACACGGAGCGCCGCGGCGGCGATGGCAAGAACTGCGAAGGAACCGGCGTCCACGAGGAGAGCGGAACCCGCGCCGAGGGCCGCGGCGAGCACCCCGGCGACCACCGGACCAGCGGTCGCGCCCGCGTAGCGGGCGATCTCCAGCGAGGCGTTCGCGGGCGTGGTCCGATCCCTTCCCACCACCTTCGGGACGAGGGCAAGCACCGCCGGGTTCACAACGGTGGCCCCCGCGCCCAGCAAGGCCAGGAGCCCAACTATGAGCGGGACCGAATGGGCGAAGGCGAGGGCTACCGCCACCGCAGCTTGCCCGAGCGAGACCGCAACCAACACACGGCGGGTCTCCACCCGGTCCACGAGCATCCCTGCCCACGGAGCGAGCACGACATGGGCCGCCAGATCGGCCAGCAGCAATGCCGCGACAGCCAGCCCCGAGCCGGTCAGATCGTGAACCCGGATGGTGAGGGCCACCGCCGCGAGCACGTCGCCAAACGACGACAGTCCCACCGCGACGACGATCAGACGGAAGTCTCGCTCTTTGAGCAGCAAGTTCACGCCCGCCGGTCTGCTACGTCGTCGCATCGTAGCCGTCAACCTCGTAGGAAGCATCGTCCCGGATAGGACTCCAGAGGGGGTCGCAGGCTGGACTTCGTCGCCTCATCCGGTCTCGGCGGGATACTGATCCCACCAAGAGTGGGAGACGTCCAGTCGTGAAGCTGCTCAAGATCGGATGGGTGGGAACCCGGACTGAGAACCCGAGGCCACGGCCGACTTCTTCGAGCGTGTCTTGGGACTGCGGTTCAGCCACAGCGGCGACGGCGTCTGGGTGTTCCAGCTGCCCGATGGGAGCAAGGTCGAGGTTTTCAGACCCTCGGAAAACGAGCACTTCACCACAGGTCCGGTGGTGGAATTCCTCATCGATGACGTCGCGGCCGCTACACGGGAACTTCGGGCGGAGGGCGTGCCCATCGTCTCGGGACCCGTCTACTGGGAAGGCGAGGACGACGTCGCCTGGGTGCATTTCCGTGCCCCAGACGGCAACATCTATGGCCTCACCCAGGGCCGTGACCTCGAACCGGGGCCTTAGCCGTGGCTCAGTGCTGAGCCCGGCGACTTGTGCGTGCACGCGCCAGCGCCGCCGGACAGTGGCTGAGCGCGACAGCCTTCGACACGCTGACTCCCTTCCATCCTTATTGCGTGGCGATTGCGTGGCGCACTCAGGATTGGCGAGGACAGCAGATCGTTTCCCATGGGAGAAGGACTCTTATCGTCGTGGTATCGCAAGCCTATTACCGTAGGCCGGTGATCGAAATCGACACGCCACGACTACGCCTGAGACCGCTCACCAAGGACGACCAACCTCAGTTCGTCGAGCTCTTCGGCGATCCACGCGTCACGCAGTACCTCGCGCTGATGGAGGACCCAATGCAGCCAGAATGGGCCGTCAGCGCACTCGACCGGAACCTAGCCTGTTGGACGAGGTACGGATACGGACCCTTCGCGGCCATCCACAAGGAGACGGGCCGTTGGGTCGGAAAGATCGGTCTCATGGTCCACGAGGATTGGTCTGGTGAGGACAAGACCGAAGTGGGATGGCAACTCGACCCTGAGTTCTGGGGCCGGGGGCTGGCTACTGAGGGCGGCACGGCAGCGATCCATCATGGCTTCGCGGAACTCGACTTGCCTCGAATCATCAGCGTGACGACGCCGAAGAATGTCGCGTCCTGGCGTGTCATGGAGAAGTGCGGTCTGAAGCGTCAGGGGACGATCCGCTGGCGGGACGTGGACTGCGTCTGGTACTCCGCAGAGAAGGATGAGTGGCTGAGCCAGCAACGTTAGCGAGACGATCTTGTAGGGCTGCACGGCGTCCCTCCGCGCGAGGGTCGACCACGGCGGCTCACCGGTCCCGGTCGGCATGTCGCGTCGAGGAGGGCCGGCCAGGGCTTAACCCCGCTCTCGAAGTCTGAAGCGCCAGCAGACGCGTTGCGACACGAGGTCCGATTCCCGAGCGGCCTATGGCCTATCCCTCCTCCACGTGATTCGAGCGTATCGTGGTGCCCTTGCGTCTCCGGGTCGACGCAACGTCACCTTGGGTGGACGCGCGACTTCCGGACGGCTCTCGGGTGCAGACCAAATCTCTTAGCACCCCTTTTGCGCAGGCCGACCCGACCACCTACAGACCCGGCGACTTGACTCGTCAACGACGAGGGGGTCCACTAATAGGGAGCCCTAGAAGCCGTCAGGCCTCACCTGAAGACGATTCGTCAACGATAGGTAGATTAGTGCGCGAGTGACCAAGTATCCAGGGCCACCTGCGCTGCGTGGGGGACGGTGACAGCCAGGGAGTCAGCGACATGTCCGGCCCGCAGTTGTATGACACCATCGGACCCGCGTACACCGTGACGCGGCGCACAGAGCCTCGGATCGCCGCAAGGATCTGGGCTGCGCTCGGCGATGCACGGACGGTATTGAATGTCGGGGCTGGCACCGGCTCCTACGAGCCCCCCGGCCGTGACGTAACCGCGGTGGAACCGTCGGCGCTCATGCGTGCGCAGCGTCCTGCGGGCGCAGCGCCGTACTTGCGGTCAGACATGTTGCCCCTCCGAATCCTTGCGGTGGTCACTTCGAAGCGATGGCGAGACTTCTGAGAGTGCGCGGTCGGTCGAGTCCTCAGACGTTCTGGAAGATGCAGCGCCACCGCGTCTGAAGGTAGGTGTGGACGCATCCGCCACGTTCCGTGAGCAAGCGTGAGCAATGGGGCCTTCCCGAGATGCCCCTCTCAAGGCTTCAGGGCAAAGATGCGCAGTTCATGAGGGGGTGCGAGAGGGGAGAGTCGAACTCCCACGCCCTTTCGGGCACCGGATCCTAAGGTTGCTGCAGCCAGGCACAGATCCCGGCTCTACGTGTCGTCCTGTGTCGTCCGGTGTCGACCTGTGCCATCCGGTGTCGTTCCGTCGTGAGCAAGCTGTGAGCGAGAACGGCGCCGTCGCGTGCACCCATGTGTACGTGAAACGTTGTCCGCGAATCACGAGGGGTGGGGGGGGCACGGGCACGAAGAACGTCGCCGAGCACGCTTGGCGACCGCGCGGCTTGTCCTTGACGGAGGCCTCACGCGCCCAGTGCTCTCGGCCTATACCAGGGCGGTGTACGTGAGTCTGTGACGAGTTAGGTCGAGACGATCTCCTCAGGCGGTCGGTAGACCCAGAACGACGTGGGCGAGCCTGGGCATCCGTAGCACGCAATACCACGGTTGTTGAGTGTGATCCCTTCCATCGGCATCACGACCACTGGTCCGGCAGCGACGAGGTCGGCGAATCGCCAGAGATGGATGTCAGTCTTGTACGCGTTCGAGTAGATCGTCTCGTCGAGCGGACCGCCTGCGACCTGCTGCCACGTCGATGCGGCCGCGTCGAAGAGGGCTGCCTTCCCGCAGAACCAGGCGAACAGCAGACCCGCAACGACGGCGCTGTCCGGGTAGCACTCGCTGCCGACGAAAGGCAGCCGCTGAGGATCTGTCCAGTGATCCGTGGTCGGGTTGTACGCCTGCGAGTGGGCCTCATAGTCCCATGCGACCATCCGACCATCGACGAAGGCCGCGGACGTCGCCTGGGGCGAGAGCGTGGAGGCCGGGAGTTCGCGCCAGGTGTCCGATGTCGGGTCATACGCCTCTCCGAGTGAGGTCGATGACGACGCCCTGTTGGCGTGACTCAGCAGTGACCCGAAGACGATCATCTCCCTGCCGGTCCAGATACCGCTCGCCAAGTTGAACCCGATCGGGGGATCCGCGATCCGCCGCCAGCTGTCCGATGTGGGGTCGTACGCAGCACCCTGACTCGTCCGGTCGTCGCCGCGATCGCCTCCGCCCCAGACGATGAGCTCGTCCCCCGTCCAGACGAGGACGGTGCCGTAGGCACGGCCGATCGGAGCCTGCTCGATGGACCGCCAGCTGTCTGAGCTGGGTTCATATGCCTGACCGACGATCGGTCCCGCTCCGCCGACCGTCTCAAGAAAGATCGCCTCCCTGCCCGTCCACACGCCCTCGGCGTCTGCCATGGACAACAGGGAGGGCTGAACGCTTCCCCAGGAGCCGATCGCTGGATCGAACGCATAAACCGTCTTCGTCTCACGACAGCGATCCTCGACCTGATTGGGATCGCAGCCGCCAGCAACGAGTAGCTCGGAGCCCGCCCAGACCCACGTGTCGCCGCTCCGCTGCTCGGGAGGGGTTGGGAACCTCGTCCACCCCACCGGGTACTCCGACCACGGCTCGGTTGAGGCACCTGCCGACGGGGTGGCCGACTCCTGGTCCTGAGGACTGCGGGCCTCGCAGGCGAGTAGGGCAACCAAGACGACAAGCAGGAGCGCAGCGGATCGCCTCATGGCTCTAAGACCAGTGATTGATCTCGACGGTTCCGCGAGGATAGTCCTGGGCTCGCCCAGCAGTTGCTTCCCGCCTGCGCGCAGGGGTGCCGTTCCGCGGGCCCAGGCTCACAGGTTGGTTGCACTTCGGCGCAGAGTGCCGTTTCGAGGGGCCCTATCTCCTAACCCGTCCTCCACGTGACGGGAGAACAGTTAGCGGCCTAGAAACGCGGCAACCCGTGGACATCCGTCCGGGGGCATCGACACGCCGATCCGGGATCATGACGAGCGAGAAACGTCGCAACCCGGTGGGTCAAGTGTCGCGGAACGAGCCGGTCACGAATCGGGGCTCACCCCATACCTGCGCTACATACCGCCAGTCATCGACGATCCATATCCTCTGCAGAGATTCGGCCGTGTCAGCGACTCTCAATATCTCCATGGCATCAATGTCAAAGAGGACGATTGCGCCCGAGGAGGCTAGCGCAACCGCGCCCCGACGTTGCGAGGGATCAAGTGCGAAGTCGATCACCTGATCCTCCCGGAGGCGGGCCACAGGTAGACGCTGGATTTCCCCGGACTCCGTATCGATCCGCAACACGGCATCCCACGCCGCGACCCAGAGCGTGTCGTCCAGAACGATCGGGCACGGTCGTGAAAGCAGTGAGCTGGGCGTTTCGAGAACCTGCTGCACCTCCCCAGTAGTCGCCGAGATTCGTGTTACATACCGGCCTCCGCCTGTACACACGACAATCGACTCAGCGTCTGGGAGCTGGACAGCGAACGGAACGCCTTCGGCCTCGGCCTCCCCGGGATTGAGTGGTAGTTGAATGCGGCGCGTGGCCTTAACGTCGTGTCCGAGCAAGAACAACATCCTGTCGCGCCCGTTGACATTCGTCGCGTATGCCGCTGGCAATGCTCGCCACGATTCCGGCCATCCATCCCAAGTCGGTGTGGGGGCGAACTCGAGCCGCCCCGTGATTTCGAATCGTGGGGCGAGGCGGATCACCAGGAGAACCGGGTGACTCGTCACTGCGTCTTGTGCTTCCATGATTCCGGAGCGCTCCGCCACACGCACGACGTCGGTCCACAATACCCCCGCGATGTGGAAGCTCAGAAGATCCGTAGAGTCTGCATCGAACAGCAGGAGCTCATGGTGATGTCGTGAAACGACCCTTCTGCCGAGTAGCGTCAAATTGGTCATTTAGGCCGTCGATCCGCTCACGGGCAGCCATTCGGTGGTCGCCCGCCATATGGGGGGTTTAGGGGCCCAAGGACATTCACGATCACGATTTTGCCGCTCGCGATGGCCGCTGCTGCGTTCGGGATTTCATACTCCCACACCTCAATCCCCTGGTAATCGCACCATGCATCGGGGCCCTCGGGCATCGGAAGCGACGGATGCGAACCCGACGGTGGCACAACTCGGGGGTCCTTGAGGATGGCGACAGTGATGAAGTTGCCGTGATTGACGCGATCCGGGAGGCCAGCAAGATCTCGGAACTTTTCGGGTCCGAACTGTTGTGGGTCATCGGGTGTCCACGATGCCCCAAACGGCCCTCGTTGCCCACCCCACACTCTATAGACACTCTCACCAGCTCTGGGGCGGCGCCTGGGTTCAGGTCCGGGTACAGGATCGGGCGTCGGATCCGCGACAGTTGCTGGCGCGGGCCACTCCTTGGCCGCTTCGAGAAGGTCGGCCGCCGTCCAAACACGATCACCTGGCCACGCTGAGCCTTGCCTGTCGATGGCCGTTTGCGTGCTTCTTATGTCGCACGGGCCGAGCGTGAAGCACATAAGGACGGCGGCGGTCAGGATGAACGCGATGACTGTAATGATGATCGCCGCACCAGCTCCGCCCGCCTGAATGGCACCGGAATTCGCGTACGCTTCGATTGCCGCAATCGACGCGGCAAGAGCCTCGGGGTGGGTTGCGTAGTAATAGAGCAAGTCATCAACCTGATCGACGTCGAAGGAATGGCCAGACGGATCTACCCAGGTCGCTGGGTTGTTCGCTACGTACGCATACAGGTTGTAGCCCTGCGTTCCGTTGGCGTTCGGTTGCACGGTGTCGGCCGAGAGCAAACGCCCCATAGATGGATCGAACGAACGAGCTCGGAGATAGACGAGCCCCGTCGCATCGGTCGGCTCGCCCGTGAACCCGAACAGGCTCGACGTACCGCTCGTCGTCCGTGGCGTCCCGAACGCCTCGTAGGATTGTGAGGCGACGAGGCTGCCATTCGTGTCGGCCAGCCCGCGGACGGACCCGAGCCCGTCAGCGAGCACCTGCGTTGCGCCGCCGGCACTGATCTCGGAGAGCGCCCCATCGGCGTGTAGGTAGGCCTTCGACCCATCGTCGACGAGCGTCGGCAGGCCGTCCAGCGTGTCGACGAGGAAGTTCGACTGGTTCCCGTCGACTGTCGCCCGGGAGCGGACGCCGTCGCCGTCATAGGCGTAGGACGCGGTGTGGGTCCCGATTGTGGCCTGCGTTAGACGGTTGTCATAGTCCCACGTGAACGAGTCACTGCCGGCCTGGGTCAGGTTCCCGTTCGCGTCGTACGTGTAGATCTTGTTCCCGACAGTCAGGAGCTGGCCAGCGGCGTCGTAATCGTAGTTCGTCGGATTCCCGCCTCGCGTTTCGGTCTTCCGGTTGCCGGCGCCGTCGTAGGTGTAGGACACGGTCGGGCCGCCGGGGTAGCTCACCTGCGTGAGGCGCCCGAGCGAGTCATAGGAGTAGCTCTCGGTGCCCTCGGGCGTAGTGACGCTGGTCCTTCGGCCGGCGTCGTCGTACGTGTATGCGAACGACAGCAGCGTGGTCGCGCCCTTCGTGTGTGTGATCGAGGTCACGTGGCCGGCCGAGTCGTAGGCGTAGTCCGACTCGACGCCGTTCGGACGGGTGATCTTGGTGCGGTTGCCGTCGGAGTCGTAGTCGAAGCTCGTGACACTGCCCTGCCAGTCCGTGAGCGAGGAAAGCAGGCCCCGAGCGTTGTAGTCGTAGGTCAGCGTACGGTTGCCAGGAAGCGTCATCGACGCCCGTCGTCCGGCCGAGTCGTACGTGTAAGTGATCTGGCCCCGCGGCGAACTCACGGCCGTGATACGGCCTGCCGCGTCGTAGGTGGACGTGGTTTGGCCGGTGGGGTCGGCCATCTGGGTGCGCTCGCCCGCGTCGTTGTAGGTGTAGCCGACCGAGCCACCCGGGTAGGCGACCGAGGTCTGCCGGCGGGCGGCGTCGTACCCGTAGCTGGTCTGGATCCCCCGGGCGTCGGTTCGGCTCGTGAGCTGGCCGGCCGCGTTGTAGCCCCAGGTGGTCTGTCGGTTCAGCGGGTCCGTGACGGAGTTGCGGATTCCGAGGGCGTTGTACCCGTAGCTCCACGTCTTGCTGCGGGTGTCCGTGACGGAGGTGAGCTGCGAGGCGGCGTCGTAGCCGAGGGTGACCACCCCTCCGAGGGCATCTGTGATCGTGGCCAGCCGCCCCGCGCCGTCGTACCTATAGGTCGTCGCGTTGTTGAGCGGGTCGGTCTCCGAGCTCATCCGGCCGGCGTCGTCGTAGCCGTAGGTCGTGACCTTGAACAGCGGGTCGGTGACCGAGGTCAGCAGACCGCGGCTGTTGTAGCCGTAGCTCGTCACCGCTCCCGATGGCTCCGTGACGGAGGCCAGGCGGCCTGCGGCATCATACGCGCTCGTCGTCGTCCTGCCGCCCGGGTCGGTTACCGCGAGGAGCTGCCCGGCCGCGTCGTAGCCGACTGTCGTCGTTCGGTTCGTCGGATCGGTGACGGAGATCCGCCGGTCGGCGATGTCGTACCCGTACGTTGTGGTCTTGTTGAGGGGATCCGTCGTTGAGACCAGCCGTCCGGCCGCATCGTAGGCGAAGACGGTCGTGCGGTTGAGCGGGTCGGTCACCGAAGTACGTCGGTCCGCGGCGTCGTAGCCGTAGGACGTGGTCTTGTTCAAGGGATCGGTGGTCGACGTCAGCCGGTTCGCGGCGTCGTAGGCGCTGGTATTAGCGTTGCCGAGCTCATCCGTGACCGAGGTTAAGTTGCCGTTCGCGTCGTAGGCGTATCCGAGTGTCGCGATGTTGGGCAGAGTGGTCTGGCTGAGATGTCCAGCTGCGTCATAGGTGTATGACGTGACACGGTTCAGGGGGTCGGTCGTCGATGCGAGCCTGCCGGCTGCGTCGTATGAATAGGTCGTATTGCTCCCGAGCGGGTCCCTGATCGACGTCAACCGGTTCGCGTCGTCGAAGCCGTACGTCGTCGTCTTGTTGAGCGGGTCGGTGACCGAGGTCATGTTGCGGTTCTCGTCGTACGTGTAGCTCCAGACCTTGTCCGCTGGGTCGGTCTTGGTGCTGACGAGGCCGCGGTCGTCGTAGGCCCAATTCGTCTGGTTGCCGAGCGGATCGGTGGCCCGGAGCAGGTGCCCGGCGAGGTCGTACAGGAACGTGGCCTCTCGATTCAAGGGGTCTCGGACTGACACGATCCGGCCGAGGAGGTCGTAGAAGTACGTTGTCGTGTTGCCGAGGGGATCCGTCTCGGTCTTCAGCCGGTTCGCCGCGTCGTACGTGTAGGTCCACGTGTGGTTCAGGGGATCGGTCTTGGTCAGACGGTTCCCGGCGGAGTCGTACGTGTACGTAGTGGTCTTGTCAAGTGGGTCGGTTTCAGTGAGCAGGTAGCCCGCTACGTCGTAGGTGTAGGTCCAGGTCTTGTTGAGCGGGTTCGTGAGCGAGGTCATGTTCCCGTCGGCGTCGTAGGTCATCGTCGTCGTGTTGCCGCGGGCGTCGGTGATCGAGGTAGGCAGGTGTTTGGCGTTGTAGGCGAGCGAGATCGGGTTGCCGAGTGGGTCGGTGGCCGAGGTGAGGTCCGCCGACGCGTCGAAGGCCATGTCCCAGGCCGCGTTGCCCGAGTCAACGATCTTGTCCAGGTTGCCGTTTGAGTCGTACAGGAACCTGGTCCGACGGTCGGTGGGGTCGATCGTGTCGGTCGTGCGGCCGAAGCGGTCAAAGTAGAACTTCCCGATCCCCTGGTCGGGGAAGGTCACCGTCGTCGCACCCATGCCCGGCGTGTCGTATGCGAGCGAGATCGTCTTGTTCGCCGCGTCGGTTTGCGAGATGACACGGTGGTAGTCGTCGTAGGTGTTGTCCACGACGAGGTCGCCGTTCTCGTCGGTCACACGCGTGAGCCGGTGGTGGTTGTAGACATAGCTCCGGACCCCGTTCAGCGGGTCCGTCACCGAGACCAGGTCGTTGTTCGCGTCGTACCCGAACGTGTAGGTCGCGTTGGCGGGATCGGTCACGGTGGAAAGCCGGCTCTGTGCGTCGTAACTGAAAGTGAGGCTCGTGCCGCCCGCCCCCGTCACGGTCCACAGCCGCCCCTCAGGGTCGTACGCCAGGCTCACCGTGTTCCCGTTCAAGTCCTCGATCGCGCTCAGCACGCCGGTGGAGGTGAACCGATAGATCAGGTTGGCCTTCGTGGTAAGGGCGTACGTTCCGTCGGCGTTCTTGACCAGGGTGGAGTGCACCCTCGAGTCGGCGGGGGCGAATGTCCCGTTGAACGTGTTGAGGTTGAAGAACTCCTCGCGACCGGATCCGTACACCGCCCCGGCATCCCCGTCGGCCAGGATCTCCAGGTGCGTCTCGTAGGTGTGGGACCATCGGTACCCGAGCGGTCCCCTGCGGTCGGCGTGGGCGTTGTAGTAGCGGGTGAACGACAGCGGGATCGGGCCCGGGATGGTGATGCCGTTCTCGGCGAAGGCCACCGATCCGGTGGTGGTGTCGATCCCCAGGCCGACCTTACGCGAGAAGGGCTCGGACAGCTGTTGGCGGGCGACGTTGTCGGCGATCGAGTAGAACTTGCTGCCGGAACCCGTGAGCTTCACCACGAAGTGGCCGCGCTGCGCCATAAAGTCCGCGAGCCAGAAGTAGCGGGTCCGATACGCGGTCGCGCCGTTGGCCGCGTCCTGGAAGACGTTCAAGCTCCCGCCGGCGTCGACCCAGAACAGCTGGAGCAGCCCTCCGCCGGAGCCGAACTCGTACGAGATCGCGTACTGGCGCATTTCGGCGAAGCCGGTCCGATCGACGATCGCCGTGGAGATCCAGCTGGACCGGAGGAACATCGCCGAGTCGTCGCCGGCCGGCGTGGCGAAGGTGCCGTTCGCGTTCTCTCCCGTGGCCAGGGCATCGGCAGAGTTGGGCGTCCACCCGGGGAGCACCGACTCCATGAGCCCGGCGTCGTCGACGGCCAGCCTGCCCCCGATGCCCTTGACGAACCGGAGCTTCACGGTCTCCCCGGCGAAGGGGGCCACCCCGCTGATCACGGTCTTCCAGGTGGGGGTGGCAGCATCGTAGTGGATCTGGGTCACCGTGGAGAAATCTGTCCCGCGCAGCAGGTTTACGGTGGTCTGCGTGACGTCGCCTTCGGAGCGGATCCGGAAGCTCAGGTTCTCGGCGTTGGCCGGGATCTGGAACGCGCTCGAGGTGATCGTCCCGTTGGTCGTGGCGTAGTGGTTGCCGGACCCGTCGTCGATCCTCCTTGTGTCCCCGCTCGTGCTCCAGCCGGGCAGGTCCTGCTGCTGGATCCCGAGGTCGTCGACGGCGATCCAGTTGTATGCCGACCTCACCCGGAGCTTGATCTGCTGCCCCGCGTACGTCGTGCCGAGGTAGAACCGGACCCCCTGCCACGAGGCGGGCGCGATGCCCGAGGCCACAGTCGTGTACGTCGAGAAGTTCGGTCCCGTCGCGATCTGGATCTGGTACTGGCTGCTTGCGATATTCCCCTTCATCTCCACGGTGCCGGACTGGGCGTCTGGGTGCACCGCGAACGGCTGGGCCGTGGTCAGCCAGCCCCCCGATTGGATCCACGCGTATGCGTCGGTGCCGTCCAAGGCCCGGAAGTACGTCCCGGAGACGTCGAAGCCCGGGAAGACCTGTTGGACCTTGACGTCGTTGATCCCGATCGTCCCGGAGTACTGGGAGAACTTGAGCTTGATCGTCTGGCCACGGTAGGCCCCTAGATCGAGCGTGTTGGTGGACCAATAGCCGCATCGGAAGCAGTAGTCGTCCTTGACGAGCGTCGAGGTCGCGAAGTCCGCGCCGCTCACCACGTACACCTTGACCCAGCTGTAGTTGTTGGTGGTCAGGTACCCGACCTGGTAGGTGAGGGCCTGGGCGGAGGAGGGGACCGCGATGGCCGAGCTGGTGATGACATGGCCGGACCCCAGGCTGGCCCAGTACCCGCGGGTCTGATCCGAGGAGATCGTGGGCGAGCCCGTCAACGTCCAGTTCGCGAACGTGCCCGTCTCGAAGTCCCCGTTGGGGACGGTCACCGAGTCGACCGGAGCCGTCTGCAGGTCGTGGTTGACGGGCGGGGTCCCCACCAGCCCGCCGGCCTGCTCGAACCCGGAGTTGGCTGGGGGCGTGCCGACGGACTCGGTCTTGCCGTCGACCGTGTGGTTCAGGGGGTACAGGGGATCGGCCCCCGACGGGGTCGGGTCGTTGTGCGAGACCAGTCTCGTGGTGGATCCGTCGAGCAGGACACGGGACCGCTCGGAAGGCGGCACGGCCTGCAGCACATTCGCCAGGAACGCGAGCGCGACAGCCAATGCGAGCGGGGCGAACCTGAGCGTGCGGAAGAGCCACGGACGTCGCCTCAACCGCGGGGCGGGGTCGTGTCCGTCGACGACTGTCTGGGTGCGAAATCCCTGCTCGTTCGGGCTCTCGTTCATGTCTTCGCTCCCGTCTTGGCCCCGTCTTGGCCCACTGGCTTACGAGTCGCCGCTGGCAACCTCCTCTGGCTGCCCGCGTCCAGGCCACGGCGTCGAGATGTCGCTCGACCGGTTCGGCCGAAATGGATCGCGATCGGGAGCGGAGGAGAGCAGCGGCTCGTCGGAACCGGGGCCGAGGAAGCAAAGGAGTCGGTCGGCGAAGCCCACTCCGAGGCGCGTTCCCTTCATTTCTCCCCCGGCGCCGTTAACGCGGACCGAACACCCGCGATGATGGCTTGTCAAACGCGCTGGCCTTCACTCGTGGAATGTGCCGTGGCTTGCACCAACACGATCCGGACGATTCCAGACGTCACGCCGTGTGAACGAGGTTCCGAGATCGGGCATGCTGTCCTGCGATGTCCGGGCGATGGCAGCACCGCGAGGTCACCGAGCACTTGGCTGTCCCGACAACGCGTCCACCAATGACGTCCGGGAACCTTTCCGCCATCCGTTGGGTTGGGACGACATCGGCTGCCACCTCGGCCTGGGACGCCCCCAACCGAGTAGGTCTGGAGCAAGAGGGGGGTGCGAGAGGGGAGAGTCGAACTCCCACGCCCTTTCGGGCACCGGATCCTAAGTCCGGCGCGTCTGCCGTTCCGCCACTCTCGCGATGGTCGAAGCGCTGACCAGCGTAAAGGCTGAGGGAGGGGCCTGGAAACAAGTGACGCACCGGACGTGCGTGAGGCGCACCGGACCAACGAGGAGGTGGTCGGGGTGCTCTCACCCAGGACCGAGAGGGACTACCGTCAGGTGGTCGAGCGATGGATGCGAGACGGGCAGCCAGACCCAGTTACATGGGTCAGCGAGCGCTCGTCCGAGGCGACCAGACGGAACGCTCGTGCTGGGCTCGTGTGGCACTTCAGGGTGAACCTGGGGAGGACGCTGGACATCCCCTGGGTCCGCCCGATGCATCAACCCGTCCCGAGCGCGTTCTCGGTCGAGGAGTTGGCGACCATCCGTGAGGAGGCGCTCGACGTGCATCGTCGATGCCGCCCAGTCATCGACCTTCTCTACTCGACGGGCGCTCGTCTCCAGGAGGTTTGTGGCATCTCTCTCGAGGACGTCAAGGACACCCACATCATCCTGAGAGACACGAAGCGGCGCCCAGGCGGCCTCCAGGTCCACCGAGCGGTTCCGCTTGGACCGGTCAGCCGAGCCGCCGTCATCGAGCTGAGCCAGCTGCCTCCGGGCAAGCGGAACACACTCATCGTGGCGTGTCAGCACCGGGTTCAGGACTGGATGCGGGAGCTACAACGGCGTACGGGCATCCGGACCCACGCCCACAAGTTCCGAGCGACCTTCGCAACCCACATGCTCCAGCGGGGCGTGGACATCCGCACCGTTCAGGAGCTGATGGGGCACACGAACATCCAGACGACGATGCGGTATCTAGCCGTCAGCGACGAGCGCCTGGTGGCAGCGGTGGCCTTGCTCGGATGAAGGCGTAGGGTCGATGAATCGTCACCTTGGGTGGACGCGCGACTTCCGGACGGCTCGCGGGTGCACGCGATGTCGCTGACCTGCGCTTTCACACTAACCCTACTATTCACTCCGGGTGGGATGCTTGTCTGTCTGCCCACCTCCGTGCCCACCCCCGTGTCAACTTGACCAGCGCCACACGGCCCTGTAGGAGCTGAGGGCGCGACTGCCGGGACAAACTCCTATTTAACGTCGCGAGTGGCTCCATATGGCGCGAGCGCAGAGGAAGCACAGCCCTGACGAATGGCGCGAAATCGGCCGGGCAGCCCTGCTCGACCTCCTCAGCGACCGTCATGTAGTGCCTTGGCCCGAGGCGGAAGCTCGCATCTCATTTCGCGGATGGAAAGAGTACGAACCGGTGCAGCCGCTGCAGCTCAACGGCGCGAGGCGCGCGCTGGTTGACGAGGGGCTCATCGTCGAAGAGACGACCGAGCACGAACTGCCCGTAACGACAGTCCGACTGCCGTTCGAGGCTGGCCGGAAACGAGAACTGGAGCGGCTGCGCGGCAAGCGCCGAAAAGACTACAGGCGATACATTGCGTGGGCGCAGGACGGCAATCTATGCGGAAAGCATGCAGAACGTGTCGTACTTGAGTCTGCGTCGGCTGTTGCGTCCGAGGCCGGGCTTTGGGTCCCACCACAAAGAGTTGGACAACTAAATGAGGTCAACGGCATCGCCCTGTCCCGGGGCCCGCTTGATGTGCTTGCCCACGTCCTCGCCATTCCCGAGCCTCGAGCGGACGCCACGCTGGTCATAGAGGTTAAGAACATCCACTCCTGGGTCTACCCCTGGACATCGGAGCTCTGGGAGCTCCTTGTTAAAGCTGCCGAGTTCGCCGAGCAGACGGACGTGCTCCCGCTCCTCGTGTGCGTCAGAGCCGCCTATCAGACGAACCAGCTTGCGAAGGACATCGGCTTCTTTTGCTGTTACCTGGGAAGCCAAGTCTTTAACCCCGACATCGACGGTGGGGAGTTCCAGGCAATGATTGACGAATTCGGACTGGCCATCATCCAGCACGAAGGACCCCACGAGGCTGTGACCACCTTCCTGACGCGAACACTCCGGCGGACGCCCCCGCTGAGCCCGCCTGAGGAGGATGTACCTTGGTACCGTCGGCAAGTCAGTCGACTCAAGGACACCGCGCCGGTCATCCTCCGCTACCAGGCTCTGGCTGATGGCGCTTTGGAAGGCGCAGCGAGGAGCGCGACGTTCAAGGCCTTCCGGTCAGATGTGCATGCCGTCATGACATGGCCCCCGGTAGGAGGGTGGTGATGGCAGCATCGCGTCGCGCACGCGACCCTCACGAGCGGTTTGTTGCAGCGGTCGCTCTGCTCGGGTGACTGAACCGTGCCGGGTTCATCGGAGGCCTCCTTCCCTGGTCGGCCGGTCAGTCTCGCAGGGCCGTACGATGCCGCGTGACGCCGCTGCCCCCTGTCTTTGCGACATCATTGAGCGGCGAGCTGGTGCGTCGGCAGTTCGACGCCGCACTAGGCTGAGAGCCGAAGGCCCGAACCTTAGGAGCGGACATGCACTTTCGCGCCACGTACATCGCCTCGGAGCTGTGGCTTCGAGACGAGCAGGAACCCCTAGTGTTCGACCTCGGGGGGCCTCATCACGTTCGGGTCGAAATCCGTCTGCCGACTGACGACGAGTTAGGGGTCGGTCACAGGCGCGAAGACGCTTTCGTCGTTGCGACGTCTGTCTTGGAAGCCAGTCAGCGAATCATGGAGATGTTCAAATCGCTGCTGAACAACCGACTTCCGGAAGCGCCACCGGAGCCGCTGGAGTGGCCCTGGTCTGAGGACATTGACCCGGAAGGCAACATCACACCGGGGTTCCTCGTTCCGCCGCGTTTCATGCCGCAACCGTGGCAGGACTTCACAAGGCAGTCCTGGCTGGAGCTTGTCGACGTCCTCCGCCGAACGGTGCTCGTTCTAAGGTGGCGGACCGGAACTGAGGGAGTCCATTCTCCATTCTCATCGAAGGGCGTGGAGTGGTCGTTCGACGGCGAAGACTTCCATCCGCTCTCAGTAGCGGGAGATGTCTTTGTTTTGAGCCGAGGGAATCTGAGCGTCGGGCCAGAAGTGGAAGATGACGTGAGAAACATCGTGGCCGATGGAGGCTCGGAACCGCTTGGTCATACGCTCTATCGAGAAGCGTGGGAGCAGCGGCTCACGAACCCTAGGAGTGCTGTCGTGGTGGGCATGGCCGCTCTTGAGGTTGGGTTCAAGGAGCTGGTTGCTGACCTGGTTCCAAATGCTCGATGGCTCGTTGAAAATATCCAGACGCCGCCGCTCCATCGCCTGCTAGGTGAGTACCTGCCTCTCCTCCCCGCCCGGCTCCCGGTGAATGGACATGCAGGTGCTCCTCCGAAGAGCTTCCTCAACACCGTGCGCGACTGGACCGGGGTGCGAAACGTGGTCTCCCATTCCGGTCGAGCGCGCATCGACCTCCACGAGTTAGAGGATGTCCTTCGGCTCGTGCGCGGCTTTCTGTGGCTCTTCGACTACTACAGGGGACGCGTGTGGACGCTTGAGAAGGTGCCAGATGAGCTGAGACCCGCTTGAGCCCCGGAGGGGCGTGTAGTGCGGGAGCACGGCTCTTTGCAACGCTCGATGCTGCGGCGCTTCATGAGCAGTGCCCGATAACATCCCCCTCGGCGCTTTCAGAGGGAGGCAGCCAGGTTGGTTGAACTGTTATGGGAGGGAAAGTACGACTCCGGGGGGCACCGTAAGGCACCACTCAAGGTGGCCTTACCCTTCCAGACCGTGGAGACGGTCAACGAGTCCGCCCAGCAGCGCCAGCATGCTCTCGACCTCTTCGCTGCAAGCCGAGACTCGGAGTGGCGAAACCGTCTCATCTGGGGTGACAAGAAGTACGTTCTTCCAGCGCTGCTGAACGAGTTCGCCGGACGTATCAACCTCATCTACATTGACCCACCATTCGCCACGGGCCAAGACTTCTCTTTGCCCGTTCGAATCATCGACGATGAGTTCGTCAAGCCGCCGTCGGTCATCGAGGTGAAGGCGTACCGGGACACGTGGGCGAAGGGACTCGATTCTTACCTAGCGTGGTTCCACGACATGGCCACGTACTTTCGGGAATTGCTGGCTGAGACCGGGAGTCTGTTTGTTCATCTAGACCCAGGGGTCTCGCACTACGTGAAGACGGTGCTTGACAGCATCTTCGGGATGGAGAACTTCCGCAATGAGATTGTCTGGAAGCGTAAGGCGGGGCGGGGAGAAACCAACGCTCCGGCAATTCGCTTTGGCGTCACGGCGGACGTGATTCTGTTCTATGCAAAGGGCAGTTCGACCCGACTGCGGCGCCAATATCGAGAGAGCAACGTTGACTACATCGCGTCGAAGTTCGTGCATCAGGGCCCCGATGGGAGAAGGTATCGGCTGGACAACATCACAAGCCCTTCCTTTCGCCAGAATCTCGTCTATGAGTACAAGGGCCACCTCCCACCTCCCAAGGGCTGGGCTGTGTCGCGGGAACGGATGGAGGCAATGGATGCGGAGGGTCGGCTATTCATTCCTGACGACCCCAACAGGCGAATTCAGCGCAAGAGATACCTCGATGAACTTGAAGGGGAAACGGTTGACAGCCTCTGGGATGACATTCCACCCATCAACTCGCAAGCAGTCGAGCGGGTGGGTTACCCAACGCAGAAACCTGAGTCGCTTCTGCAACGAATCATCGAGTCTTCAACGGACCCAGGAGACCTCGTCCTGGATTGTGTTTGCGGGTCGGGCACAACGGCAGTGGTTGCAGAGAAACTGGGCCGTCGTTGGATAGCGTCGGACCTTGGGCGCTTCGCAATTCACACGACTCGCAAGCGTCTATTGCGAATCGAAAATGTCACGCCCTTCGAGGTCCAGAACCTCGGCAAGTACGAACGACAACTTTGGCAGGAGGCCGAGTTCGGCAAGGACGCTGGGCCGCGGACGGCAGCGTACCGGAAGCTCATCCTAGACCTCTATCACGCAACTCCCGTCGAGGGCTACGTATGGCTTCAAGGAGTAAAGGCAGGCGCGATGGTCCATGTAGGCTCGGTTGATGCACCGGTCACCATGAGTGACGTGACGAACGTCATTGCCGAGACGAGGAAGGTAGCCGGTTCATCTATCAAAACCACCAAGACTCCTGCCATCGACGTTCTGGGCTGGGACTTCGCCTTCGAGGTCCATGAGGTCGCCTCGCAGAAGGCTGCTGAGGCCAACATCGCCCTTCGATTCGTCAGAATTCCGAGAGAAGTTCTCGACAAGCGCGCGGTCGAGCAGGGTGATGTGGCGTTTTTCGAACTCGCTGCTCTCGCCGTCGATGTCAAGGTCAAGAGGCGCATCGTGTCACTCATGCTGACCGACTTCGTCATTCCTGTGGACGATGTACCCGATGACGTTCAGAGGACAATCAAGAAGTGGTCGGAGTGGATTGACTACTGGGCCGTGGATTGGGACAACAAAGGCGATGCGTTTCACAACGAGTGGCAGGCCTTCCGCTCCCGCAATAGGGAGAAGCTGGAGGTCCAGACAAGCAACGAGTATCCGGCTCCCGGTACGTACCGGGTCGTCGTGAAGGTCATCGACATCCTCGGGAACGACACGACGAAGTCCCTCGATATCGAGGTGATGTGACCTGTCTCCCGCTAAGAGGAAGTCGCAAGGTCAAGAGAGCTTGCTCGAAGCAAAGGTCACGACAGCGCCCTGCGTACCAGCCATCAGGCTAGCGGTGGAAGAGTGGCGGGCGAACGGTTATAGGGGCGTAACAGACACGACGCGAACGCTCCTCAAGCACTGGTTCGGAACCGAACATCGCCTCCCATCTGGCTCAACGTTCCGGTACCACCATTTCCAGCGCGAGGCCATCGAGACGCTCATCTATCTCTACGAAGTTGTCGCCGTGCGTCGCCACAGGACCCTGCTCGAAACGTTCGCCACTGGCCAAGCTGACATCGCACTTCTTCAACGTGACAACTTCGCCAGGTACTGCATCAAGATGGCGACGGGGAGCGGCAAGACGAAGGTGATGGCACTCGCCGTCGCCTGGCACTACTTCAACGCGGTGGCGGAGGGACGAGACGACTTTGCTAAGACGTTCCTCGTGATGGCACCTAACGTCATCGTATTCGAGCGGCTCAGGCTGGATTTCGAAGGCGGGCGTGTGTTCCGAACAGACCCTCTGGTCCCTCCTGCGCTCTCGGTGTTCTGGGACATGAGTTTCTTCATGCGTGGCGACGCCGAGGGGCCTTCATCGCAGGGCGCGTTGTACCTGACCAACATCCAACAGTTGTACGCCAGGAAGGATGCTAACGGCGATGGGAGCGAGCCTGATGCTCTCACAGCCGTACTCGGTCCAAAGCCGCCGGCACAGCTCATAGAGGGCGAGGACTTCCGTGAGCGCATCCTCGCCCGTGGCGAGCCATGCTTGGTTGTGAACGATGAGGCACATCACACTCACGATGAAGAGAACGAGTGGAACAAGGTGATTCGGACCCTCAGTGCCGAACTTGTCCCCGGCATCTCCTCGCAACTCGACTTCTCGGCGACGCCGAGGTACTCGAAGGGTGGCCTGTTCACCTGGACAGTTTTTGACTACCCGTTGAAACAAGCCATCCTTGACAGCGTCGTCAAGCGCCCCATGAAGGGCGTGGCGGCTGGCATGAAGGACCAGCCATCAGATGTTGCCAGCGTGAGGTACAGGGCCTACTTGACTGCTGGTGTCGAGCGGTGGCGCGAATACCGCGACCAACTCAAGCCAGTCAAGAAGAAGCCAATCATGTTCGTGATGATGAACACGACGGTTGACGCCGAAGATGTGGGCGGGTACCTGCAGACGAAGTACCCACAGGAGTTCGGCGGCGACAAGCTACTCATCATTCACACAAACAATCAGGGTGAGGTCTCGAGGAAAGACCTCGACAAAGCCAGGGCTGTTGCTCGGGAGGTTGATGAAGGCGAGAGCCCGGTCAATGCCATCGTCTCCGTCTTGATGCTTCGTGAGGGATGGGATGTGCAGAGCGTGACGGTGGTTGTTGGGCTGAGGCCTTTCACGGCTTCGGCCAACATCCTTCCAGAGCAAGCCATTGGTCGTGGGTTGCGGCTGATGTTCAGGGGTCTCTCGTCCGCCTACGTCGAGCGGGTCGATGTCATCGGCAATAGCCCGTTCCTCAAGTTCATCGACCAGCTTGAGAAGGACGAAGACATCGCGGTCCAAGAGTTCGACCTTAAGAGGGACAAGCTCGTCATCCTGACCATCTTCCCCGATGAAGAGAAGATGGAACATGACATCGCAATTCCCGTCCTGAGTCCAATCCTCTCTCGCAAGAAGACGCTGGCTGAGGAGATTGCGGGTCTCGATGTCTCCAGGTTCCAGAGCCCCGTGTTTCCACAGAGTGAAGGAGATGCGGCTGCTCAGAAGTTCAAGTACGAGGGCTACGACATCATCAGCCTCCAGAAGCTCGTGGAGCGGGACTACACGATTCCCGAGCCGCAGACGGCTGAGGAAGTCATCAGCTACTACGCCAGGCGGGTGGCGAACGATGTGAAATTGCCGTCGCAGTTCTCGGCGTTGGCCCCCAAGGTGCGCGAGTTCCTGGAGACGAAGGCATTTGGCAAGACAGTGAGGCTCGACTCGCCGGCGATGATTCGTGCAATCTCAACAAGCGTCGCCCAATACGTAACCGTCAAGGCGTTCTCCCAGGCACTCCGTGGGTTGGTCATCGAGGAACTGTCTCCGACGCTGTTGAGCGAGGGGCGGAAGCTGTCTGAGACACCACCCTTCCCCTATTCGCGTCCGACCTTCGATGCTAAGAAGTGCGTATACAACCTCGTCCCCTGCGATAACCAATTCGAGCGGGACTTCGCGAACTTCTTGGAAAACGCCAAAGACGTCATGTCCTTTGCGAAGCTCCCCAGACAGTTCGGCTTCGCTATCGAGTACACCGACTCCGTGGGAAGCCTCCGGTATTACGAGCCGGACTTCGTCGTGAAGAAGTCTGTTGACCAACACTTCCTCGTCGAGACCAAGGGCCGTGAAGACATCGAAGTTGCGCACAAGGATAGGGCCGCGAGCATATGGTGCGAGAATGCGACCCTTTTGACGGGGCAACCCTGGACGTACATGAAGGTTCCCCAGAAGGAATTCGAGAAGCTCCATGCGTCCGACCTCAGCGAACTTGAGATGGTCTTCGTTCAGCCACCAATCGCGTGAGTACGAGGCGGGGGAGACGATTGAGCCGAAGAGCCGAAAGGCGTCTGCGTCGCCTTGCACCTGGTGTCCGCGCCGACCTTCTGCGAGTGCTCATGTCACCGGACAACGTGCGAGCTGACGTCATCCGTCAGTTCTGGGAGCGCCGGACGGCAGTCCTTGGGGGGCTTGTGGGCTCAGGTTCCTCGGCAGGGGGCGTTGGCGGTGGTGGACGCGTCCCGAAAGTGACGGCGTGCGCGAGTCCAAGCCACGCTCGCCGGGCACGGCCATACAGCAAACGGACCCATGTTGTATGTGCCTCAGCCACAAAGGGGCAATCATTGAACACCCCGCTCTACCTTCTCTTCGTAAGCCACGATAAGGACGACACGAAACGAGGTTGGGGGCCACAGACAGACTGACGGCAACTCCCACTGACGTGGGTTCGCTCATTGGCCACGTTCGCGTCTCCACGAAAAAAGAGGGGAACCTGCGGGCCGCGCCGAGAGGCTAGAGCGTCTCCGTCCATGATGCTGGGCTCGATTGAGAGGCTCGCGCGAACACCTGGCCGACGCGGGGACTTGACGGGTTACTCAGCCAATAGCCGTCCAACCATCGCCTCGTTTCGGGCCTTTACACTCTCGCTGATGCAGAGTTCTTTCCAGAGTCGGGGCGCCAGTGGCCGCCTCGAATTCGCCTAAGTTCCTCGCCGGACGCACGCCGCGTTCGAGCGGCGCCGGATTGGCGTCGCCATCTGGCCTCTTCTTCGTCTCGACTCCTGGCGTATGTTGCGCGAGCTTCGGGGGACAACTCCAAATGCGTCGGTGTACCAATGCGACGACCGTTAGATGACATCGTTTCTCCTTCCTTCTGTCTGGCTATTGCGGAATACGCCCTGTCTGGCTATTGCGGAATGCGCCGAACAACCTGTCTGTGCTTCGGAGCACGCCGAAAGAGGTCTGTCTTGACTACGACAGTTGGGTATGCGCGCGTCTCTACGGAAGACCAAAGCAACTCGGGCATTGGGCTAGAGGCGCAACGCATGGCCCTTCGTGAAGACGCAAAGCGGCGTGGTTGGTCCCTGATTGCCATCTGTGAGGATGTCGCGTCAGGGAGGTCGCGAAAAGACCGACCCGGTTTGGTGGCAGCTCTCAAAGCCGTTGAGCTGGGCCAGGCCGATGCGCTCGTTGCGGTGAGGATTGACCGCTTGTCGCGTTCCCTCCGCGACTTAGTCGAACTGATGGACCGTAGCGTCCGCGAGGGGTGGGCAATCGTGACACTGGACCTACGTGTGGACACAACAACGCCGCATGGCAAGGCCATGGCTCGCATAGCCGGGGTGTTCGCCGAGCTCGAGCGCGACCTCATCGTGGAACGGACGAAGGTCGCGCTGGCCATCAAGAAGGCTCAGGGAGTGAGGCTCGGCCGCCCAGTCACAACGCCGGAGGACGTCTGGAAGCGAATGGAGAGTATGAGAGCGAACGGGCTAGGGTGGACGGCCATCGCCCAGGCCTTGAACGGGGATGGCGTCCCAACCGCTCAGGGCGGACGACGTTGGTACCCGTCCACTGTGCGAGCGATGTTCATTCCCCGTCGGTCGGTGGGCAATTGACGAAGGACTAGGGGGCTCCAGCGCGGTCGTTCTGCTGGGTAGCGGCCTGGCGCAACGTGCGCGGAGCTCTAGTCTTCGCGTGGTCGCGGGATGCCTCGTCTTGCGAATTCGAAATCGCCTACGCTCGGTGCGCTCGTTCGCGACCTGTTCGAGGCATGTTCAACGTCTGCTTCGAGCTGTGTTCGCGCACAGCTTACGCCTGCTGTTTGGGAGCTCTTTTCCCTAGTAGACGGCCTAATCGGCGCCATCGCCACGCAAACTCGCGAGCGGAAGCGTCCATGTGGGCTGGTGCAGGGAGTCTGGGCGCTCCGGGCGCCGCGCCACCGCCCTTTAGCACGAGCGCCGAGCGGGCAACAGCCTGAGTTGGAGAGGGTGCGAAGCAAGCGACGAGCCACGCTACGTGGCATCAGAAGGACTCCGAAAAACTCCAATGTCCTAGTCTCAAAAGCTCGCATTGGGCAGGACTTGGGGGAGCAGCCAGCGCCTTTCATCCCCGTCCCTAACGTGGAGGTGCGCGTTGTGGTCCGGCCTTCCCTTCTGTGAGGGCTTAGAGCAGGAGAACCTCCTTCCCGCCGTGTTTCGGAACGATTGCTTCAGTCCTACGCCGTCAATTAGCGACACCTATGGCCAATGCGGACTTCGTGAGGTCCAGGTCGTCAGAGCAGAACCTAGACGCGACGTTCTACAGGGCGTGGTTTCCCAGACCGCTCCCACCGCCGTGTCCTCAAAGAGCCGGACGGAGCCTGGCATTTGTGCCCTGCTGGTTCGTACCCTCGGGTCATGGCTGCCATTGAGGTTTGCCCCGTGAGGCGAACCGAGGCGTTCGCCCGACCAGCAGGCCAGCCGTTTCCCTTCTTCCATATAGGACACCTATGGCCTGCAGGCGGGGCCAGCCGCTACTCGCTGGCGTCGTCAACGCGCTTCGCGCCCTGGAACCTCCTACGCGTCGTCATACACCTCGTCGTCGAACCCTCCCTGGGCTAGGAACTCCCAGCGGTCTTCCTCGTCGGCCTGCGCGAACCAGGCCTTGCGCTCGGCCAGCGGCGCACGGAGCATGCCGTAGCGCTCGACCGCCTCGTCTATGCGCGCTTGCTCTTCTGGTCCTCGGCTCGCACGCTCATCCGCCCGCCGCGCCTCCCCTGCGGCTCGTTCGGCTCGGCGCACGCGCTTCCGCTCTAGTTCTGCTTCGTACTCCACGACCACCGGGTCTCGGTCTACTACCCCCAGCGCCGAGATTCCTGTGCCTTCTCGCGCTCCGCGGCGTCAGGTTCTTCTCCTCCGCCGCGAACCGGGCTTCCGCCCGCCGGCGCGAGTACCCCTCCCACGTCGTGCGCGGGGCCATCTCCGGTCGTTTCGTCAGCTCCTCATGCGTCTCCTCCTTGAGCTCAACGAGGCGCTTGGCAATGGCCTCGTCCCTCGCTTTCCTCTGCGCGATGAGCGCAAGGCGTCCAGCCTCACGCTTCTGGTTCTGGGACTCCCACGCCCGGTTCCGCGCCTTCACCCTCGCAGGGCGGGAGTCGAACCAGTTGCGGAACCAGAAGTAGAGGAGGAACACCCCGACGAGAAACAGCTATGAGGACTCCGAGGATGAGGTCGTTGCCCAGACCAGCGTCGCAGTGTCCTGGGTTGGCGGAGTCTTGGACACACTGGGTGGCCGCAGGAGGCCGTTCACTCCGCCACCCCCGCCTGCTCGAGCAGCGCCTTGAGCCGCTGGTTTTCCGCCTTGAGCCGCTGGTTTTCCGCGATGAGCGTGTTGATGGCCTCGCGGGCCTTCGCGTTCCGCTCCTTGAGCAGCGTGCGCTCTTCCTCGTGCGTGAGTTCCACGAGCTCTTCCAATGGCCGTTCCCTTCTGTCGGGGGCCTAGTCCTGCCCCTTTGCCGTCCTGCACATCTATTGCGTGGCCGGCGGCGAGGGAAAATCGCCCAAGCGAACAACCGCCTGCCGGCCCCGGAGCTGTTCTGCGACGCGGAGCTTGGCCGACCAGTCACGGTATTCCTTCCGGAAGTGCCAACGGACCCGCTCTTTGCGCGGCTCGACCTCCTCGATGGCTCCTCGCTTGATGAGTGAGCGAATACCGCGCTCTACGGCCCGCCGAGCAGCGTCGGTGGTCGGCGAGCCGAGTTGCGGCTGGAGCGCTTTGGCAATAGTTGCGTCGGAGACGGTCGTGACCCCGTCGCTGCCGGCGTGCGTCGACAGCCATCGAAGGATGAAGCCATCACGTTTGCGACCATCGGCGCGATTCCTTGTGTCGCCACGAGGAGGATGGTTGGCCAGCCACTCCGTGAGACCCTGGGCGGCCTCTCGCACGATGACCAGCAAGTCGTCCACAGTCCCTTCTCCGGGACATGGTCCCAGGTGGTCATCCACTCCGTGCTTCTTATCCTTGTGTTCGCAGGCCTTGCCGCCGGGAGGCGGTGCCGCGGCATGAGCGTCTATGCCGAAGGACCTCAGTCGGTCGCGCGCAAGGAGGGCTTGCAGAACCACCGAGTCGTCATCCGCTCGGTCCCAATCGCTGTCGCAGACGACGAATACGCGTTTGCCGCCGAGGTGATGCCTAGCGAAGTTCTCGAGCTCCGAGGCGTTCCACAGGCTCACGCTCGGGCAGGAGAATGTTGTCTCGCCAGCGCTGACGAGCGCCGCCTCCTTTAGGCAACCCTCCAACGCGAAGAACACCCGGTGGACCTCCTGCAGCCTCTCTCGGCTCATGGGATGAATGCTCAGCCTTCGCGCCAGCACAACGTCGCGGTCCTTCACTCGGATGAAGTGCGGGTGCAGAACGTCGCCCATGAATGCGAGCTCCCGCTTATCTTCCATGTCCGAGTAGTGGCCCTCCCACCACGTCACCTTGTACGGTCGAGCGCCCACCACCTCGTCGAGCCTTGCCCACCACTTCTCCCGCACGGTTCGCAGGAACGCCTCGGCCTTGGCCGGGTGCTTGAACGACCTGGTCCTCTTCCGCGTGTGCCGTCGCTCGTGGTGGTAATACCTTGGGAAGAAGCCGTTCATGTCGGCATTGGAGTGCGGCGTTCCCGGCTCGACGATGGTGATGAGCGGCGCCGCCTGGAACAGGTACTTCGCGATGATTGGGCCGAAGTGGAGGTGGTCGTCCTCCGTGTCGACACCGAAGTGGTCGGCTCCGAACTCCTCTAGGCACAAGGACCTCTCGAGTGCCCACTTTCGCCACTCCTGGTATTCATCGGTCGTCGTAGCCCTTCGAACGTCGTCCGCCGTCACCTTGTCTCCCATGACGTGCTTCGACCGCTCCGGGCCTTCGAGTTGACTATGCCGCCGCGTCCAGGACGGCATTGCTCCGGTCCAGACGGGCCAGTCTGGGCGAAGTTCAGCTGTGATGAACTCGTCGGCTCCCGGTACAGGCCATCGGCGTAGAACTAGGCCTGGGGCTCTGTTCACTAGCCCGCGGATGAACTCCTCAGCTTCTCGTTGCTCAATGGTTGGGTCGAAGGCCAGGACCCCGCCGATGTCGCCTTGCTGGTATCGCAGAAACGCGCCTTCCGCGACTTCGCGACGAATGCCGCGGCTCCAAACCAGATTGTCGTATTCCTCTTCCGTAAATCCGCCTCGCGGCTCATTGCCCCCGTCGTTAACGCCCGTACCTTCAGAGATTCGGTCCCGCGGGGGTGCTCCTGTCTCCATTGTCGTTCCCCTTGCATGAGGATGCCCTTCCGGTAAACGTCGGCATGTGCAGGCCAACGCCTGAGCATCGGCTTCCGCTGGTGCTCGGCCGTCAACGGCGCCTCAGCATGGTGCCCGTCGCAGAACCTCTGGCACCGTAGGCGTGCGCCTTGCGCAGGACAGGGAGTTCGAACAGGTGGTTTGGGTGCGCGCTTCCTGTCTGCTTGGGGAGGGGAGGGCGGGCCATCTGTAGGGCCATGCCTAGGGGGTGGTTGCAAGCAGTCCCGAAGCTGAAGGCAGACGTCCTGCGATAATCGGGCTACTGCTCGGGGGCGTCGGGTTCGATGTGGATGTTGGTCGCTTCGGCAAGTAGTCTGCACTTCTGCTTCGTATTGTCGCCGGTGACATTTGCGTGAGCATCGTTCCCCATCTCTGGGGAGTGAGTCACGCTGAAACCCAAACCCATCGGCACTCCCGCCACCAAAATCCCCACTCCCGAGCCCGCAGGTCCAAGCCCCACGGAGGTTTCAGGTGTGGTGAGCCTCGCGATGTCGACTGAGAACGTGGAGGCTGGCTTTCCCGACCTCTTATACGCAACAGACAGGACTTCGCCATCTCGAACGGCGGTCCAATGCAGCCTCCGGTAGAGCTCGTCGGCTTCAGTAACCAAAACGACTTCGGGGTCACTCACTCGTTGGATGAAAGGAGCCACTCGAGCAGGCCCACAACCCTGTCGGGCGTGACACCTTCCTCTTCCTCGAATGTCCTGGAGTCACCTGTGCCTCTGACCAGGAGGAAACCAAGCTCAGACCGCGGACTGATGTCAACTTCGAGAGCGCCCCTCAAGCTGCGCCACTCGACTTGAATGCCGCCATCAGACAGCGGGGCGATGTGAAAGGGCTCCGCCGTTGTTGCGTCTCTATCCTCCCTCGCTCGAAGCACGAGGCTTGCTGCCGCAGCCATTGCGGGTTGAGCCAAAGGCAACCCACCATATGAGTCCCAGTTGGGCTCGAGCTGGGCGAGCTGTCCAAGACGCTGAAAACTTCTCGCAAGCGGAACCGCTGAGTCGCTCGCTGTCGACGTGCTCTCTCGGTCCCACCACTCGTGCGCTTCACGCCGCGAAATTTGCAACACCCGGTAGGCCAACTTCACATAGTCGAAGTCGAGAGGTGCAAGGGGCCAGGTCGCGCTCGAGCGGTGAAGCTGTGTAGACGACCACATCCTCTGAAACCTCGCGAAAGTCTGTCCGGGACTCCAACTCGCCAGTTCGACTAACACGTCTGGCAAGAGTTCCTTCACATAGGCGGAAGCTAGCTCATCCTGCGGCGCTGAGGCCAGTCTCTCGACGACTGCATGCCAAAGAGCAATTGCACCCCCCTGTTGTGGTCTTCCCGTCTCGAAACCACCCGAAGGAGACAGGTCCCCTACCCGGAAGACCGAGTCACTGGGAGTAAACGACTTCGTGAGCGTTTCCTCACTCATCAGTCGCGTCTCCCCAATAGTCCAAGAACGTCCGTTCCACTACTTCGTCAAGTTCCGAAACGAAACCGCTGATATCAGCAATAGTGAACCGACTTTCGCTCGCGTCTTCTGTTCGCGTGTTCAAGTCCTGCTCGAACGTGATGGCGTCATATTCGTTGCCTGATGACTTCACTGAACGCACGCGGGTCCAGTGGTTTGTTGCGACGTTGCGGTCAAGGAGTGAACGCATCCTAAAGACGTGAATTTCGAGAGCTCCGATGTCATCCAGTGCACGAGAACGGAACTTCGACTCGACGAACGCTTCAGCGATTGCTTCGCCGGGTCTTTGGACCTCGGCGAAGAAGGTCACCACAACTCCTATGCGACTGACCACTATGGCATCAGGAGCGATGAAGGCGGCAAGCCGTTCTCTAACGCTCGTGGCGACGGTGGGGAGCGTCGGACTGGTCTCGTCGGACGCTGACCAGCGAAACGCTACCCGGCCACGCCCGAACTCCGCGGTTTGAGTTCTGTCCTTGCTCGAAAGGGAGGCGGTTGCCACCTCGGGTGGAACAGGAACCTCCGAAGGGACGGGCAGGGAGAAGGACTCACCGTCGTATTCGGAGCCAAACTGAGTCAGAAGGGCTCTATAGGCCTGCTGACCGTCGACCGCTCCCTCGACCAAAGAGCACGAGATGTAAATGGAGGCAAGGCGAAAGTCGGTCCGCCTCATCAGCCACTTCCTCTGGTCAGCCTCGCCGGCATTTGTGACTTCATTTCGGGGCGCCCTGTCATGAACTTTGGGTTGGCCACTATAGAACCGTCGGCACGTAGGCGAGAAGGACTGAGGCCGGGTCTGCGATGTGGCCCATCGTGAAGTGGTCCGTTGAGGCACCGCCCGTGCCTACGAAGCTCCGGAGTGACGTGACCAGAGGGGAGGAGGTGACTCGAGCCGTGCGCTCGGCTCTTGCGCAGCACCGACCTTCGGCCGATGCCCGGCAATCTGCCCGTCGCAGTACGCTCAGCGCCGAAGGCTGCGCCTCGCTGGACGTGGAGCGGGTGCTCCCAAGTCCGGTGCCTCGAAGGAAGGGCTTCCTGGCTACGACCGAATCGCACGAGTTCCGACTTAATCACAGCGCAGCGGTAAGGAAGTGAACGGGTTTCAATGGGAGAAGCGAGCGGTCCTCCTCAATCAGTCGGTCATAATGTTCAATCCACAGACTCACGAGTCTCCTCATGTCAATCAGCGTCACGCTTCTGCGCTCTTGGCCTCTCGCCTCGACCTCCGCGTCGCTCGTGAACCCGCCGATTGAGACGTAGATACCCACCTCATCTTGTCCGAGGACTGCCATAAACGACCGAAGTTCGTCGGCGGGGATGCGTCCTGCTCGTCGTTTGACCTGCACCTTTATTCGAGGACTGGTCGCGCCAAGGGGGTCCTGGAACGCAACAATGTCTATGCCTCGGTCTGGCCCAGGCGGCGCCGTCCAAGCGATGTGGTAGCCCATCGCACGCAGCAACGCCGCCACTAGGTCTTGGAATTCGAAGGGTGGCATACGGGCCAGATAATCAGCGATGGCGCTCCAAGCGTTCTCTTCGGCTTCCTCTAGCGTGGTTCTCGGGTCGGGGGCTACTTCGTCTGCTGCTTCTTCGTCTGTATCAGCGACGTCGCCGGAAGCGTCAGACTGTTCGAGCCTCCATGCCCGATACAGCCGCCTTGCTTCACGCGTGAACGCCCCGGGGTCGGAATAGCGTTCGTAGGCCGAACGCCCCTCGGGCGTCAGCGTCCATTTCCCTCCATCCTTCACGAGCCAGCCAGCCTTTACGGGACGGATAGAGGCGAAGCGGACTATCTTCTCGTACCGCCTTACTCCGGGGCGATTTGGGTAATCGGCGGCTTCGAACTCAGTTGGCGGAATGACTTGCTCAACTCGCCGGAGAACCTCACGTGCTTGCACCCCTTCGGGCTCATTGAGCAGCACGCGAAACACTCCTCGCATCAACTCGCCGGTCCGTTCTGCAGTTATCTCTGGCATCGCGCTCTCCCAGCTATCACGTACCACATGAAGCCTAGTCGGTGCCGAGAGTGGGAAGACAACCGGAAGGGAAGAGGTATCGCCCCCCTGCGGCGGTTCTGAACGCGTCCCCCGGTGGCGCTATGCGGGGGAAGATGGCGAGGTCATGGTGGTCCGAACAGCAGCAAGGCCAGCTCTCCCACAGTGCTTGCTCTCTCGAACTGCGACGGAGTGACGACCCGCATGTTGGGTTTCGGCTCCTTGGTCTTCCGGTTCTTCGCGACCTTTGAGGGGAGTGGCTTTACCGCTGTGTCGAAGAAGCGGTACGTGAAGTCGCATCGGTGGTCCTCGTCCTCGGTCCAAAGCATCCAGACGACGCACCCGCCGATGTGCTCTTGAAGAGCCTCGTTCACCATGACGGACTTGGTTGAGCCACCCCTGGCGCTGGCCTTCAGTTGAACGTGCCGGGTGACCTTGCCCAGCGAGAGAACGAGGTCATAGCCGGACTCATCAACCTCTGCTCGAAGGACCTCCACCCTCTGCTTGCGAACGAAGGCGCACTCCTGGAGAACCTCCGCGATGAATACGTGTTCGAAGAGATTCTCCGCGTAGTGGGAGTTCCATGTGTCTCTCAGGTCGCCAACCAGCGGGCTGGCTTGGTCGCTCGTCACGTGTCTGAGCCTCGACCGGCGCTGAGGTCGAGGTCCACCACGATTGGACCATGGTCACTTAGCTCTCGGATTTGCGGAGTGTCCCAAACGCGGGATTCGCTGACGAGCTTGAATGTCTCGGCATCGAAGAAGAGGTGGTCATCCTGAAGGATGCCCGCGGTCGGCCCCTTGGCGATTCCCCAATAGGACTGGCGCTCCCCGTTCTCGCCAGGGAGCGACTCTCTCAGGATGCCCGCGTCCATTTCGCGCCAGAAGTCCCCGTGCCCGTACTTCTGCCCGTATACCCTGTCCAGCGACCTCGCTGTGTTGAGGTCTCCACCGACGATGAATCGCTCGCCCAGGGCTGGGAGAACCATCTCGAAAGTCTTGCGGAGATTCGGTATGACTTTCTGCACGGCCCGCTTGTCGTCATCAAGACGTGAATGGATGTTCACTATGGTTGTCTCGCCGATTCCGGCGATGTTGCAACTCGCAACCTGCACAGCCCCCCTCTTTGCGATGTCCTCGGGGCTGATGACAAGGTGCGTAGCCGGCGTTCCGACGCGGGAGAGTATGGCTGAGCCCCACGCAAGCTCCTTCAAGGAGGTCCCTCGCTCACGAGCGTGCGTCCACAGGGGGTCATGCCGGACGTCACCTGGAATCACCGCCTCTTGCAGCAGGGCTATGTCGGGACGGAGCTCGTCGAGGAGAAAAGCCCACGCCTCACTCGACTTCCTGGGATGCTTCCAGTGGTCCATGTTCCACGTGACAACGCGCACGTCATAGACTTACCCCAGCCGACCCACCGAGTCCACTCTAGCTGCGGCTGTCGCTGCCACTCCCAGTAGGGTCTGAACTAGGAAGTGCGCCTTGCCGGACACTGAGCAGTGCTCCTAAGCCCGGTGCACGGGACGGTTCCAGAGCAATGCTACCTCTCCTCCACCGGGAATCGCTGGCGTAAAGTCGGGCTCGGCCGTGACTCACCAAAAGGGGGAGTGGTCATGCGCGAGGGTCCCAATACCAGCGGCTCCCAGGCCCAAGCACGTGGGCTCGGGGCTGGCGCCATCGCGTCGCTTACCGGAGTGGGCCTGCTGCTCATCTTCATGTTCCAGAACACCGAGAGCGTCCGCCTCGACTTCCTGTTCTGGGGCTTCACCTGGCCGCTCTGGTTGCTGACGCTGGCCTCCGCGTTCCTGGGGGCGTTGGTCTGGTTCGGGGTAGGTGTCATGCGTCGTCACCGACGCCGCAAGGAGCGCCGCCAGGACAGACGGGGCTGACACGCACTGCGGCGTTCGGCGCTCATCCGCCTGTGGTGGGTCCGCCCGTCGCGTAGCATCGACGCCCAAGGCTGTGCGCCTTGCGCAGGACGTGGAGTTGGTGCTCCTAAGTCTGGTGCTCGTCCCCTGGCTTCTCCTCGATGAACCTCTGGCCCTATGCGTCGTCGGCCGAGGCCTCTGAGAGCGTGATGTCGTAGTGGGTTCCCAGTTCGTTCCAAGAAGAACGCCAGTAGGTCCAAGGGGGCCGTTCCTCGGCCCGCCCGCACACCCTCAGGAAGAAGTTGCGCCGTTCCCGAGAGTAGGACCTGTACCCGATGGAGACCCCGGGCTTGAATGGCTCGCCACCTTTGGGCGCCCATCCCCGCAGGGTGAGCTGTTCCTCAAACCAGCTCATGATTTCGTTCGGCTGAGCATCCACTCCATAACTGCGAAAGAGCATGGCGCTCAGCTGGCTGGCGTCGAAGCCCCACCCCTCGCCTTCGTCGTGATGCTCCTCATCTACAAAGGTCGAGCCCGGGAGGCTAAGGCTCGCCTCCTCCGTCGCGGCCAAGGCCTTCCAAGTGATGCCCGGCCGATGCTCCTGGGCCCCCATCCCTCAGAAACGGTACAGACCAGGCAGACCCTTCGGGGGATGCTTGACGCCCAGAATGAGCTCACTCGTCCAGGAGTGCGAAGACCTCCGAGTCAAGGAAGCGGCGCCTCGACTCATCGAATCGGACCAGCTTCACGGGGACCCGCCCTAGGAGAGTTCCTTCCTCCCTGAGATTGACCCATGACGAGGTTGGCCGTCGAGCAGCCTCGGAAACCTCCCGCGTCAGTCGGTACACGGCGAAGTCATCTGGGTACTCGTCTGGGTACTCGTCGGCCTGCTCATTGAAGGGGCAGTCGAGTAGGTAGGTCTCTCCCTCGTACTGGACGAGCACAGCGCGAGGGATGTCGTAAAAGTCGCGGTACGTGATTGGTAGCCACCGAGGAGACACTGAGCCTGACACGGCGCGATTCTAGAGACCCGAGCTCACAGTGAGCCTCATGCTTCCGTGACCTGTTGGCCGATGCCTGACGCTGCCCGTCGCGTCGGCGGATGCAAGTGAGCCGCCCGTCGCAGTAGGCTTGCAGCCGAAGGCTGTGCGCTTCGCGCAGGATGTGGAGTTGGTGCTCCTAAGTCCGGTGCTTCCGCGGCCTCTTGAAGCGTCGTGCCGTTGGTCAGCACCACCCATCGCAGTACGACTCGCAGGCGCTCGTCCGCGACTCGTAAGGTGACGTGATGGGACCGGAGAACTCCGAATCCGAGTTCGTCGAGGCGCTCGTGGAGGGCACGAAGCTCGCCCTCAACTTCGACGGAGACGTTGTGGCACTATCGGCAGGGCTCGGGATGGAGAAGAAGCCGCGGTCCGAGAGCTTGTAGACGCCTACTGGGTGCTTGCCGCACTCATCGGAATCCGTCTGCGACCTCGCTGGCTCCGGCCTTCTGACGCCGCCCAAGAGGGGGTGCTCGTCCTCATGCGACTCGTGGAGGAGGGGTCGTCGACCATCGTCCGGGACCTGGGCACCGAAATAGCTGAAGCCTTCGCCAGGCTGAAGGAGCCGAACGGCAACGAGCGGTAGCCCACCCCTTACTCCACTCCCTACTTGTGTGCTTGCGGCATCAGCCGCGCGCGAGGTATGCGTGCAGCCGCAGACCTTCGGCCGTCGTCTGACGCTGCCCGTCGCGGTACGCTGCCAGCCACAGGCTGTGCGCCTTGCGCAGGACGTGGAGTTGGTGCTCCTAAGTCCGATGAGCCCGATGACATCGCCGCGGCGCTGCGAACAGTCCGGGACGGCGCTGACTAGGTCACGGGGTCCCAGGCCCGACCGGCAGACCCCAGACGTGAGAGGGACGGCTTGTCAAGTCGCAGACGACGAACCAAGAAAAACGGCAAGCGGGTCGGTGACCGACGAAGGCGTTGGTCCACAACCATCACCAAGGACGTACCGCCTGGGCCGCAGGGTCAGCCAGCTCACGAAGCCGGTGAAGAGATACAGGTTGTCCAGGTGGTCACCCATCCCGAACTCGGTCGGGTGGGTTTCGTCGCGCCCAGTCCGGCCCGTCTGCTCATGTCGGCCGCGAGCCCCCGCGTGAAGCGTGCCATGCGCCTTCAGCTCCAGCTGCCAAGCCAGACAACGGAAAGAGGGTTCATCAAGCCCTTCATGGACCGTCGCTTTACGAGCGACCAGGCCGTTCTCGACTTCTTCGAGGAGGCCATGGCCGCCGTGCTCTTGCTGCATGCGGCGCTGGACAGTTACGCGAACGAGTCGATGCCGGAGGGGCTCACCGTCTCGTGGAAGGGCCAGACGCTTTCCCGTGATGACCTCGAGCAGCGTGGCATCAAGTTACGGCTGACCGTCGCCTTGCCCGCGGCGCTTGGCAAGGAGAGCCTTGAGACGGCGAGAGCTGAGGTATGGCAGCGGGTGGCTGAGCTGAAGGACCTTCGGGATGACATCGCGCACATCAAGTCGGCCGACGCGTACTCAAACACACCCTCGAGCGAGACCCTCTTCTCGAGGCTACTCGTGGCTGACCTCCACGAGTTCGCCTCAGCCGTCGAACAGGCGGTGGAACACTACGGGCAAGCGCCAAGAGTGATGCCATCCAGACCCGGGACCGTCGACGCGCCCAGTGACGCCGAGGATGGTCGCAGCATTTCCTGAGCTCGACTTCAGTCGTCGGAGGCCACCTAGCGACAGAGCCTGACCTTGGGCCCTTCTCCGAACCTGCCCGTCGCAGTACGCTTCAAGCGAAAGGCTGTGCGCTTCGCGCAGGACGTGGAGTTGGTGCTCCTAAGTCCGGTGTCCGAACTTCGTGGAATCGAACCAGCGGCTGTCTGGTGTGTGTCAGAAGCGGCTCTTACGAGCTGGCGGCTGATTCTTCAGGAACTGGTCCCAGACCGGACGAGTCAGGGGGGTCCCGTCGTGAAGGCTGAGCGAATAGCGAGAGCTTCCGTTCCAAAGCCCAAAGACGACCTCATCCGGACTCGTCTCTACTTTCAACCTGTCAATCTGACTCTGGGAAAGCAACAGGGCGATGATGATGCACCGGTAGTTCGGGTCGATGCCCGACTTGACTCGGATGCGTCCGTTCTTCTCGTCCGCACGATTGAGAAGGTTCGGATTCTTCGCGTCCGGACGCGGCGCGTAGATTTCAATTTCGGCTTGGCCGACGCTCCCGTCGGCCTTTCTCTCTGGTGTGCCATCGGGCCGCTCCGTCTTGAGCAAGCTGTTCGAGATACGTAGCGCCTTGAGCACTGCTGGTTCAACGAGTTTGGAACCGCTTGTGTTGTTCTGAGCCAAGCGCTTCGGCCAGGTGAAGGGAACGAAGATTGCTTGAGCCACCGAAATCTCACCCCCGGGCGTGCACAGGACGCGACGCACATGTGTCGACGGCCACCCGCCCAGCTTATCGGGCGATGGACAGCCAAGTGTCTTCAAGGGCATATGTGGGGGTTGTTGGTGTCACGAAGCAGATGGTCGACGAGGGCCTCGCAGGACGCCAGTGCTCCTGTGGATACGACCTGGGTATCCGAGATGTGCTGACGCTGCCCGTCGCAGTACGCTTTCGGTCGAGGATGTGCGCCTTGCGCAGGACGTGGAGTTGGCGCTCCTAAGTCCGGTGTGTGTGTGCGCGATGCAAAAGCGCCCCTAGTCGTCTTCCTGCCTGCGCGAGGCCCCTTGTCACGAGCTACAGCCGATGAGAGACCGTGCCGAAGCTTCGTAGCAGAGATAGGGAGTTCGGTGTGGTTTACCGACCACGGTTGGTCTTCATTATCTGCTCGCTCGTGGTGGCGGTCGCTTCGGGCGGCCTCTCGCTCGTCGCTCTCGCCACGTCGGCGGTGTCCCTCTTCCGAGGCTCGCTGGACGAGGCTGCCGAATGGTTAATCCTGGCCTTGATGAGTGGAGGTTTCGCGGCCTTCATGTGGCGACAGTCTCAGCTCCGAGTGATTGCGGACGACATGGGACTCACGGTCGTGAACTACTTCTCCACCCATCGTCTGGCGTGGTCAGAAATCGAGCGCTTCGATTCGAGCTACGGCTACTTCGGCATAGTCGTCGTCACCAAGGGCGGGCGAGTCATCCGGTTGAACGCACTGCAGAAATCGAATCTGGCGAAGTGGCTGAACCTGCGGGTGAGGGCGGACAACATCGCCAGCGAGCTCAACGCCAAACTGCCTCAGGAGGCCGCGTAGCGAGAGTTGATGACATGGCAACGAGAGAGCGGACTTCGAATCAGGTTGGGAAGGAACTGACTGAGTGCGACCCTCGAGGTTCTCGCTAGCCGCCCGTAGCAGTAGGCTGCGGTTTGAGGCTGTGCGCTTTTGCGCAGGACGTGGAGTTGGTGCTCCTAAGTCCGGCGCGTCTGCCGTTCCGCCACTCTCGCGATGGTCGAACGCTCATCAGCGTAGACGGTGGGGGAGGGGCCGGGAGCGAGCGGAACGGAACGAGGGTCAGGGCGGCAGGCCCACTCAGCCCGCGCGCGACGGCGTTCGACGAGCCCTGCGACGATCGGCGGTCCGGCTCGCTCAAGGCGGCCGTCGGGCGCGCCGACGCCAGGGGGATGGGGTCCTCATGAGGCGGGATACGGGGTTCGGCCCGTGGGATTGCCGGGGCTGGGATGCTCCAGGGGTGATCCGCAAGCTCCTCCTCGCCCTGGCCGCCTGCTTGGTACTGGCCGCCTGCAGCCCGAGCTCGGCCGACGTCGCCGCCACCGACGAGCCGATCTCGATCCCGAGCGGGCCGAAGAGCGTCCACGTTCCCGAACCCAAGCCGCCGCTCCTTCCCGAGGGCGTCGACGTCCTGGCGGTCCCGGCCGAGCGCGTGATCCCGCTGTGGGAGCACCCGAAGAACGAGCACGCGGAGTTCCGGCTCGTCACGCGGAACCCTTCCGGTTCGACCTCCCCTATGTTGATCGAGGACGCGAAACGGCGGGCCGGGGAAGCCTGGTACCGGGTGCTCCTCCCTCTGCGACCGAACGGCTCCGCCGCATGGGTGCGCGAGCGCGACGTCTCGCTTCGCCGGATCGATCAGCGGATCGAGGTCGACCTGTCGGACAGGACGCTCCGCTACTACGTTCACGACGATTTGAAGAAGCATTTCAGGGTCGGCGTCGGCACCGACGCTACCCCCACCGGCACAGGCACCTTCTACGTGTGGGTCAAGGTCCGCTACGCGAGCCGGTACCAGCCCTACGGGATCGGGGCCCTCGGCCTGTCGGGCTTCTCGCCGGTGCTCTCCGAGTGGCCGGGCGGCGGCCGGATGGCGATCCACGGGACCTCGAGCCCGAGCGACCTCGGCAACGCCGTATCGCACGGCTGCGTCCGCGTTTTCAACGACGATCTGAGGTCGCTGCTCGACGTGCCGCTCGGCACGCCGGTCCTGATCACCAAATAGCCCCTCGTTTCCCGCTCACGTCCGTAAGGTGGAGGAGCGCTCGAACCGACGGAGGCCACCGTGGCATCGGCGAACCCGACGACGAACCTGACCCGCACGGCCTGGTCGTGGGTCGCACGCGTCGACCGGGTCGTGATCCCGTTCCTGCGGCGCGTCGCGGTGCCGATGCTCCGCGTCTCGCTCGGCGTCGTGTTCGTGTGGTTCGGGCTGCTCAAGATCTTCGAGGTCTCCCCGGTCTCCGAGCTGGTCGCGAGGACCGTCTACTGGGTCGATCCCGACATCATCGTGCCGGTGCTCGGGGCGTTCGAGGTCACCGTGGGGGTGCTCCTGCTGCTCGGCCGGGCGCTCCGAATCACGCTGTTCCTGTTCCTGCTGCAGATGCTGGGGACGTTCCTGACCTTCATCGTGCTGCCGGACGTGACGTTCCGAGACGGGAACCCGCTCCTGCTCACGGTCGAAGGCGAGTTCGTCGTGAAGAACCTCGTGCTGATCGCGGCGGCGCTCGTCGTCGGGACGACCGTCCGCAGGGACAAGGCCGCCCGCCGAGCCGCGCGGTAGCGGCCCGACCTCAGGCGCGGCCGCGCACCGACAGGTAGTGGTGCCACAGGATCCTCGCCGCGGTCGCTCGGTGCGGGCGCCAGGACCGGGCCCGGATCTCGAGCGCCTCGAACGTCGGCTGAGCCGGCAGCTCGAGGAGCTCGCGCGCCGCGGTCGCGAGGGCCTGGTCGCCGTGCGGCCACACGTCGGGGCGGCGCAGGCACATGATCAGGTAGATGTCGGCCGTCCAGCGACCGATGCCGCGGAGCCGCATCAGGCTCGAGCGGACTTCCTCGTCCGGCAGGTCGGCCAACCCCTCGAGGTCGAACCCGTCGGCGAGCCCGGTCGCGAGGTCCCTCGCGTAGCCCGCCTTCTGGCGGCTGAACCCGATCGCACGGAGTTCGGCGTCCGACAGCTCGAGGAACATCGCCGGCTCGATGCCGCCGGCGAGCGCCACCTCGAGCCGGTCGAACGCCGCTCGCGCCGACGCCAGCGACACCTGCTGTTCCAGGATCAGGTGGGTGAGCGTGGCGAACGAGGGTTCGCGCGCCCAGAGCGGAGGAGGGCCGAAGCATTCGACCGAGGCGGGCCAGCGCGGGGTCGGCGATCGCCAACGCGCGGGCCGCGCTCAGGAGCGTTCGGCGCGTCAGGGGCCTGATCATCGGGATGTGCGCTCCTGCGGCATCCCGCTCACGGTCTCACGTCGAACGCGGTGTCCAGTCCATGCCGAGGCCGAGGGCCTGGAGGACGACCGTGCGCGCCTCGGCGGTGTCGACCCCGTGCCGTTCGAGGAGCGGGTCCGCAAGCCGGCGATACAGCTCGATCTCCTCACGAAGGGCGGCCAACACCGACGCCGGGTCCAGCGACTTCGGAACCGTTCGCGCGAAGGCATCACCGTGATCCCCGACGACCGCCTCCGCTCGCCGTCCACCCGCTGGCCGGCGTTCACCGTGGAACGCCAGCAGACGGAACAGCACCCGGTCGCGCACGTACTGGAGCCCGTCCAGGGCTTCGTAGAGCTCGCCGCGCAGGACCTTCGACTGGATGTACCAGGACCACGTCCAGATCCGAGCCTCCAACCATCGAACACCGGCGGCGACCTCCGGGGCGTAGGTTCCGGGAAGGGCGTCGGAGATCGGCTCGCGCTCCCACAGCACGACGGCCGGCAGTCCGTCGTTGTGCTCGGCCGCCCGGTCCGCCGCGACGACGTCGAAGTCCACGTGCACGAGGTCGTCGTAGAGCACGATCGTGAGGGTGGGGATGCCGAGGTGCTCGGCGACGAAGAGCGCCACCACGCGTCCCCCGACGGCGGCGAGGTCCGGGATGCGAGCGACGACGCCCTCCACGGCCTCGGGCCGGACATAGACGCGAAGGTCGACGTCGGAGAGATCGTCCGCTTCTCCGGTCGCGAACGACCCGGTCACGACCATCCCCACGACGTCGGGATCGGCGAGCGCGGCTCGACACGCGGCCTCGGCCTTGGCTCGGTGGCGGGGGAACCGTTCGAACGCAGCGGGGAGAGCGACGTCCATCCGCGAACGCTACAGGGACCGGCATGCGACGGCCATCCAAAGAAGCTCGGCGGATCCGAGCCTCAAGAGTGCCCGCCGTCGTAGTCGGCGGCCACCTTCTTGGGGACGCACATCCTCCAGGCGTCGAGGACGAGTTCGCGCATCTCGGTCTCGTCGAGCGCCGCGAGCCGGCACTCGACCCAGTGGTACCGCAGGTCGCCCCTGCCCGGCAGCATGAACTTGTCCGGCTCGGAGCGGACCAGCGCCTCGCGCTCCTCCTTCGGGAACCCGAAGCCCATCTCGGTCTCGTCGCGCGAGAAGGCCACGAAGACGATCCGGCCGACGCGGAACTTGACCCGGTCCCGCACGAGCGCCTCGGTCGTGCGCGGCAGGGTCATCGCGAACGCTCGCACGTCGTCGATCGTCACCATCGGCCCGTCCTCGGTCGCCACGTCCCCGCGGACGCGGGGCACCGAGGCTCCCGCGCCGATCTCAGGAGGCCCGCGCCCGGCGGCCCTCCCGCTCCAGCATCTCCTTCAAGCCGCCTAAGGCCGTCTCCCAGCCCTGCTCCGATGCGTCCCTCGCCTCCTCCGAGGGGAGGTTGCGTTCGGCGACCGTCAGCTCCGTCGTCGCGCCGCGTTCCGACAGCGCCCAGGTGACCTCCTGGTAGTTCTCGGGCTCGTCCGGAAGGCCGGAGACCTCGCTCCAGTGATCGTGGACGAGGAGGGTGGGCGGCTCGATCTTCAGGATCGTCCCCCGGTCCTCGTACGGCTTGCCCTGCCACTCGCCCCGATGGATCAGCGCGCTCCCGGGCTTCCAGTCGGTCTCCGTCTCCACGCCGAAGAACCAGCGCTTGATCAGCTCGGGGGTCGTGATCGCCTTCCAGACGTCGTCGATCGGTGCGTCGATCGAGATCGACCTACCGGCCCGAAGTTCGGTCATCGCGTCCACCTCTTCCGAATGCTGTGGTCGGTGCACCAAGGATGGGGTTACCCGACGGCGTCCGGGGTGAACCAGGGCCGTGCCCCGGATCGTTGGCACGCTTTTGGGAGCTCAGTTCTGGCGGTTGAACCACACCCCGCCGGGCCCGGTCCAGCTCAGCCCCTCCCCCCAGGTGGCGATCGTCTTCCCCTCGCTCGTGATGGCGATCTCGCCGTAGTCGCCGTAGACCTCGTCGAACCCGTCGGCGTGCTTGTACGCGGCTCCGGACGTCACGTCCGAGATCACGACCGGGGCGCTCCACGAGGCGCCCCCGTCGGCCGAGCTCCGGTAGAAGACGTTCCAGGCGTCGGGGTCGTCGCCGTTGCTGGTCCGCATGTACCAGGCACGGACGTCCCCGCTCCCGCGGGACTCGACCGCCGGCGAGGTGGCGTTCTCACCCGCGACCGACAGGGCGACCCGGGCGCTCCACGTGCGGCCGCCGTCCGCTGACCGGCGGGCGAAGATCCGTTGCGGGCCGAGATCGGTCGCGGCGCCGTCGTAGAGCACGACGAGGCCCCCGGCGTCGTCGGCCGAGATGGCGTCGTGCCCGATGTAGAAGTCCGGCCCGCAGCCCTCGGCGATGCACGGCTCGCCCACGGCCACCGTGTCGACGACGTGGTCCTCCCACGTGGCACCGGTGTCTCGCGAGACGAACACGTGGTGGTGCACGACGCCGACGGGAGCACCGCCCGGGCCCGAGTAGTCGATGTCGCTCTGGGCGAAGACGACGGTGCCGTCGTGCAGCACGTCGGCGTCGAACGCGAAGAAGTAGCGGCGTGAGTCGACGAGCTTGGCCTGGGTCCACGTCTGCCCGGAGTCGTGTGACTGGGCCATCCAGGGATCACCGCCGGTCGGGCCGTTCCAGGAGATGTACACATCCTTGCCGTCATCGCTCGTGGCGAGCGCCGGCTTGTCGTTCCACGAGACGTTGCCGTAGGTCTTGACGGGCGCCGACCACGTGGCGCCGTGGTCGACCGACCTCGTGAACAGCACGTTGAAGCCGTTCAGGTAGGCGGCGTAGACGGCGCCGGTGTTCGGGACGACCTCGACGACGGGGTCGTACTGCCACGAGCCCTTGCAGGCGCAGAGCGGTCGTTGCGGCGCCCACGTCCTCCCGCCATCCGAGGAGACGTGGAGCGAGATGTGCGGCACCGGGCAGTTGCCCGGACAGGGCTTGTCGCTGAAGTGGGTCGTCATCAGGTACACGAACGGGGCCGTGGGATCCGCCGCGATCGCGGGCTCCCAATCATCCGCGATCGGATCGGCGACGCGCTCGCCGGCCCAGCCCGGCGCCGGTGCAGCCGACGCCGCGGCCGCCTTCGTTCGGACCTGCCACCGGACGCCCTGCTCGTTCGCTTCCTCGAGCGCCTCGAGCCGCTCCTCCGTCTGCTCGGACAGCTCCTCCTCGACCTCCGAGCCGCCGCCCCGGGCCCGCGGCTCGCCGCCACCGGACGGAGCCGGGTCAAGGGTCCGAACGAGTACCCAGGCGAGCACGAGCACCGTGACCACCGATGCAGCGAACGCGGTCCGTCGAACAGCTCGAGCCGACATCGTCCCCCCTCCGATCAGGTCGGCTCCTTCCTATCACGACGCGCAGGACCGCTGCAGGAGACCGGCTCGGCGGGAGTCCCCCTCCGGTCTTGCTTGCGCGTGCTATCTAGTCCACGTAGGGGCCGTTGAACACGGGGATCTCTCCGTACGGCTGCCCGGCCATGATCAGGAACCGTGTTCCGGGGACGGCATCGGTCACCGTGAGCTCCTCACCCGGACCGAGCAGGACGAGCTGCGGAGGCCTCGCCGGTCGCCGGTTGGCTCCGAACACGGCCTCGCCGTCGAGCACGTAGGCGAAGCCCTGGAACTCGGATCGAACGCGCGTCGTGACCTCGCCGCCATCGGGGAGCTCGACGTCGAGGACGGTGGCGGGCGTCCCCAGCTCCACGGGGGAGCCCTCGCCGGCCAGCACCCTGACCGTCGCATCCCCCTCCTGCCGAACCGTCATCTGATCCGGCAACAGCACCTGTGCGCTCGGCTCCGCCTGCTTGTCCTTGCGGGCGAGGTTCACCCAGAACAACACGCTCCGCCACTCGGTGTCGCCCAGGCCCTCCTCGCGCTGCTCCGCGCCGATCGCCTCCGCGTGCCACGCCCCACGCCCGGTCCTGAGCGCCAGGAGTGCGCCCTCGGGCAGTCGAGCCCGCTCGATCGTTCCTCCGGGTCCCGTGCTGTGGCCGGTGCTGGCCGAGCCCTGGAGGATGTACCACAGGTTGTCGAACCCCCGGTGGGGATGCTTCGTATCGACGTCCTGAAGCTCGGAGAGCCGGAAGCGAGCCTCGTGGACGAGGATGAAGGGATCGACCCGTTCGTACGGCACGCTCCGCGCCGGCAGGGGCTCGAGGATCTCGAAGCCCATCATCGGCCGGACGTGCGCATCCTCCACGAGGATCGCGTCTCGCGATGTCTCCTCGACAGGTTGTCGCATGGTCCTCATCTCCCTTCGAGTGGCGGGTGGGAACTTCTATCCGGCTAGCAACTAGGAGTCTGCTAGTGTTATTCCCATGAGCCGATCGACCCGGCAGCTTCCGCGTCTGGACGCCGAGGCGTGCGGGCGCGCCGACGGGGCGCTGATGCGCGCGTTCGACCTGCTCGGCAAGCGCTGGACGGGGGTGGTGCTGGGCACGTTGAGCGGTGGGACGACCGGATTCCGCGCGCTCGGGCGCGCCGTCGAGGGGATCAGCGACTCGGTGCTCTCCGAACGCCTCGGCGAGCTCACCGACGCGGGCCTCGTCACCCGCACCGTCGCGGAGGGGCCGCCGCTCTCCGTGACCTACGCCCTCACCGACGCGGGCCGCGCCCTGTTGCCGGCCCTCGCACAGATCAGCCGATGGGCCGAAGTCCACCTTCCACGCTAGCGATCGGGGTCGATCCAGTCGGGGAACAGGCCGCCCCGGATCCCCTCGATGTCCAGTGACGCCCGGCCGGTGCCGTCCGGACGGATCACGTACAGGTCGTAGCCGGAGATCAGCAGGTAGTCACCGTCCGGGGACCACGTCACGAACTGACCGAACTCCGACGTGACCCTGGTCAGACCCGACCCGTCCGCGTTCACGACCCAGACGTCGTGATGCGGTCCGATGTCTCCGGTGGAACGGCAGTCTGGGGCATCCGAGTAGGAGCAGTCGTCCCGCACCGAGCTGAACGCGACCCGGGTCCCGTCCGGCGACCAGGCCGGCCAGCCGTCGGAGCCTGGTGAGTCGGTGAGCCGGGTCAGGTTCGACCCGTCCACGTCCACCACCCAGATGTCGTACTCGCCGGCGCTCGTCCCACCCATGAACGCGATGCGCGTTCCGTCCGTCGACCACGCCGGGTACTCGACGTACGCGTCCGTCGCGATCCGACGGAGATGGGATCCGTCGGGGTTCATGAGGAAGCCCCCCATGGGCAGCCCGTCGCGATCGGAGTTGAACACGATGGTGCGGCCGTCGGGGGACCAGTCCGGACCCCAATCGTTCCCCGGGTCCCTCGTGAGGTTCCTCGCGCCCGTGCCGTCGGCCCCCACGACGTAGATCTCGTCGTCCTGGTTGATGCCGCGGCGCGAGTCCCGGTACACGATCCGCTCGCCGTCCGGCGACCACGCGGGGTCGAACTCGGGACCCGGTTTCCGTGTGACTCGGACCAGGCCGGTGCCGTCGAGGTTCGCCGTGAACACGTCGTCCTCGGACGACAGCACGATGCGGCCGGCGAGCGAGGCGACGTCGATCGGCGGTCCCACCAGGACCGGCTCGCGCGAGTCGATCGGCGGTCCCGAGGGCTCGGGACTCGCGTGCGGGCTCGAGTGCGGAGCCGGCGATCCGGTGCCGTCCGCGTGCGACGACGCGGTACACGAACCTGCGACCAGGATCGCGACCAGCGCGCCCACTCGCGGACGGTGCCGACGTTCCATGCGGAGATCCTCCCGCTCGTGACGCTCGGGATACGTCCGATCGGGGGAGTTGGTTCCGTGTGCTCCCGAAAGCCGAGTCGATTCGTGAGCCTTCGGATCAGCCCCCTCGCAGAGCCTCGGAGGTCGGACCGCTCCGTGTGACCCGGAAGAGGGCGATCGGTCCCGGAAGCCCCTTGAGCTCCGCGTCCTGCATCCGTTCGAACCCGAACGTCCCGTCGCCCGCCACGTCGGCCACCGCTTGGCTCGCAAGGACCTCGCCGGGGCCTGCCGCGTCCGCGATCCGTGATGCCAGGTTCACGGTTTGCCCGAAGACGTCGAGGTCGCGCTCGATCACGGGTCCGGCGTGGACGCCGGCGTGCGAGGACAGCGCTCCCTGGCCGCTCATCGTCTCGACGAGGTCGAGCGCGGCATCGACGCCGACGGTCGCGTCGGTGAGCCGCAGCATCGCCCCGTCACCGAGGAGCTTCACGAGACGCCCGCCGTGACGGGTCGCCGTGGCGTCGGCGTGTTGCTGCAACGACGTCGCCGCGGCGACCGCGGACGCATCGCCATGCTCGCGCGTCATCCGGGTGAAGCCGGACAGGTCGACGAAGACGATCGCGGGCGGACTCGGCGGCTCGGGGATCGGCGCGAGCCCGCGCGAGGCAAGGAACCGCTCGAACCCCTCGACGATCCCACTCACGCTCCGCTGCTCCAGGTATCGAGCGCTCAGCCACGTGAACATCTCCGGTGCCAGTCCTGTCGCCTTGATGAAGGCGAGGCGCACATCGTCCGGGAACTCTTCCAGCTCACCCCGGAGGAGTCGCTCACGCGCCGGCTCCGCGAGTTGCTCGTCTTGGAGATCCATCCACCCGAGCATCGCGGCGCGCGTTCCCTGCGCCATCAGCCGGCCCGCCCGGATCACCGAGTCCTCGTCCGGCGACATCGCCCACGCATCGAGGAAGCGTTCGAAGATCGCCTCCTCGTCGAGGTGGATCGGCGCCGACGGGTCGGGCTTGGGCAATCCCAGCACCTCGTACACGGCCGGGAGCAGCTCGGCCCTGGGTCCGGCGCTCGCCTGGAACTCGGCGAACGTCCGCTCCGACCGTGGCCCGGGCTCGTGGGGGAGGTATTCGTCGGTTCGCCGGAAGGAGAGCAGTCCTTCCGTGGCCGCGCGCTCGATCGATCCGGCCGGCACGCCCGCCTCGAGCAGCGCCGACGCCATCTTGACCGCCAGCACGGCGCCGCGCGTGAACCGGCCCTGCTCGTCGGGTTCGATCAGGCCGATGCCCGCCATCCACCGGATCCGTTCCTCCGGGCACGCGGCCTCTGTGGCCACCTCCGCGACGGAGTAGGTCCTCGGCACGAAGGCATCGTAGCCAGCCCGCTGCGTCGTCGATCGACAGCCCGACCCATCCGCTACCAACGGCGAGACGCGTCGGACAGATCTAGGTGCGGTCGTGGTGGTGGGTCGCCGCCTCCGACCCGACGCCTCCGTCCGTTCGACGATCGTCCGACCGCGACCCGACGAGGTACCAGGTCTCCATCTCGCCCTTGCCCTTGACCGTGATCGTTCCGCGTGGCCTGCAGACGAACTCGTCCTTCAGCAGCTCGTACGTCTCGCGCGTGATCTGGATCTCGCCGGGCGTGCCGTGGGACTCCATCCGGCTCGCCGTGTTCACGGCGTCGCTCCACAGATCGTAGAGGAAGCGCTTCCTGCCGATCACACCGGCGACGACCGGTCCCGAGTTGATGCCGATCCTCAGCTCGAGACGCTCCCGGCCGGCCACCGCCGAGGTCGCAACCGCTTCTCGCATGTCCAGCGCCAAGAGCGCGGCCCGGCGCGCATGGTCCCGATGCGGATCCGGCACGCCGGCGGCCGCCATGTAGCAATCGCCGACCGTCTTGATCTTCTCGAGCCCGTGCCGCTCCACCAGCGAGTCGAAGTGGGAGAAGAGCCGATCGAGGATGTCGACGGTCTCGGCCGGCGAGAGCCGCTGCGAGAGCGGCGTGAAGTCCACGACATCGGCGAAGAGGATGGAGGTCGCGTCGAAGTGGTCGGCGATCGTCTGGTCGGCGGCCTTCAGTCGGGCGGCGATCGAGCCCGGCAGGATGTTCACGAGGAGGGCCTCGGACTTCTCCTGCTCGGCTCGGAGCGCCGAGAGCGCCGCGTTGCGCTGGTCGGCGAAGACGGCGAGGAGCGTGAAGGCGACCGCGCCGGCGCCGATGACGTTCAACGCCAGCATCGTGCTCGTGAACCCCACCGGGAGGTCCGCGTCCGGGAACAGCACCTCGCCCGCGAGACCCAGGAGCAGGAAGACGAGGACGTACGCGACGAACCAACGCACGGCCTGACGCGCCTCGAGGAAGACGAGGGCCCCGAGCGGGGCCAGGATGCCCCAGAGCCCGACCGCCCCGGAGGGAAGGAACCCGCCGACCAGCATCATCCCGGCGGTCGGCGAGAACAGGATGTCGAGGAGTTGCGTGACGAGGAAGGGGTGGAACCGTCCGGTTCGCGCGAAGACCACCAACGAGCCGAGCGAGACGGCGAAGTAGAGGAAGGGGATGACGCCTGCCGGCGAGCCGAAGCCGAGGTAGAGGCTGCCCCATACGACGGAGATGGGAAGGATCAGGACGGCGATCATGACGAGCAGCGCCTTCTTCTGGCGCAGCTCCTCGTCGTCCCGGGGGTCCGCGCCGATCCGAGCGAGCCGCGCGGTCGCCCTGGCGGTCCAGCCGACCCTCGATGTGGGCGGCTCCTGCGGCGAGGCTGTGGCCTCGGTCACGAGCGGCGGAACTCCACCTCCAGCACGTCGTTCGCCTCGGGTGCCTGCCGGTGACGGGATCTCGTTCTCGGCCTGCGCGTGCGGGTCAGGAACCTCCACGGGCGCATCTTCGCCGTCCCCGAAGGGCACGACAACCAACAGCGAGCCGACGATGCACGGAGCCGCGCTAGATTGCCCACCATGAACCGGGTGCCGAGACATGAGCTGGCCGCTGGGGCGGGGGGCCCGGGTTCTTCAACGAGTAGCACCTCGAGCGGCTGCGGCCCGCCGACTCGCCGGTGCGCGGCGGGCGCGAACCGGCGTTCATGGAGGTGAGCAACCATGAGAAGGCTGATCCTCGAGGAATGGATGTCGCTCGATGGCTTCGCCGTGGACGCGGAAGGGACGTTGGACTTCTTCCCGTCGAGCGAGGCGGACCGGTTCTCGGACAGAGATCAGCTCGAGTTCCTCGAGAGCGTCGATACGATCCTGTTGGGACGACGGACCTATGAGCTGTTCGTCGACTTCTGGCCAACGGCAACGACGGACAAGGAGATCGTCGCCGACCGACTGAACGAGCTTCCCAAGCTCGTCTTCTCCAACACACTGAGCGAGGCGCCATGGGGAGCGTGGCCCCCGGCGCGAGTCGTTCACGGCGACGCCGTGACTGAGATCGAACGGATGAAAGCACAGGACGGGAAGCACATGGTCCTGTGGGGCAGCCTCACCCTGGCCCAGAGCCTCGTCGCGGCGGACCTGATTGACGAGTATCACGTCCAGCTCTGCCCGACGCTGGTTGGGGGCGGGCGAACGTTGTTCCCCAGTCTTCAGGGCTACGCGAAGCTCAAACGCGTGAACGTGCGGACCTACGAGACGGGCGCTGTGTTCCTCCACTACGAGCCGCAACGCTGAGGTTGGCTCCCGCCACCAACCGTGCGGGGGCTCCCGGCTGACAAGGCGGGCCTCGAGAGGTCATCATCAGGGGTCGGCCCGGGAAGCGTTTGGCGAGGGACGTGATGAACGAGATCAAGACGTCGATGACAGCTGAAGGAGGGTCGCGATGGTCGGGCAGGCTGGACCAGCTGCGGCTGCAGTTCCGCGATCCAGGTCTCGAATCGGCGTATCGCGCCGACCGATTCCGTCACGATCTCGGCAACATCCGCTTCGGCTTCCTGGCCGGGATCGCCATCTGGGTCGCGTGGGGCCTGCTCCTGCGCCCCTACATGCTGGCCCTGTCCGACCAGAGACTCGACATGGTCATGCGGTTCGGCGTGTTCATCCCCATGTTGATCGTCGGCTTCGGACTCACGTACACCCGGTTCTTCGGGCGCCTCTGGGAATGGGTGGCGGTCGCCATCGCAACGGCGACGCTCCTGTTCTGGGTCTTCTACGTCTCGCGCATCTCGACGTTGCCTGCGGAGTACGGCTACATCGGCGTCATCCTGATCACGGCGTTCACCTACGCGCTGCTGCGCCTGCGGTTCGTCTTGGTCGTACTGGTCACGATGATCGGTATCGCCGCGTATCTTCCGTACGCCATCACGGCGCGGTACATCGTCGACGTGAGCGTGGTGCTGGCGATGCTCTATCTGGTCTCGTTCGGGCTGCTGGGCGGGCTGGCCGCCTACCGGACGGAACGGTTCACGCGAGACCTGTTCCTCCGTGAACGTCAGGTCGAGCAGGAACGGGCGCGGTCCGACGGGCTCCTGCTCAACATGCTGCCCGTGGCCATCGTCGAGCGGCTCAAGACCTCCTCCGGCGGACGGATCGCCCAGAACTTCGATCAGGTGAGCGTGTTCTTCGCCGACGCGGTCGGATCCACGGCACAGGCCGCGCGGTCTTCCCCGGAGGCCTTCGCCGATGCCCTGGATGAGCTCTTCAGCCACTTCGACGAGATCGCCGCGCGGCACGGCCTCGAGAAGATCAAGACGATCGGGGACGCGTACATGGCCGTCGCCGGCGCGCCGACCCCCATGGCCGATCACGCCGATGCAGCCGTCGGGATGGCGGTCGACATCCTCACCGAGGCCGGGAAGATCAAGTGGCCGTCGGGCGACCCGATCGTGGTGCGCGGCGGGATCGCCACAGGGCCGGCCGTCGCCGGGGTGATCGGGGTCCAGAGGTTCGCGTACGACCTGTGGGGCGACACCGTGAATCTCGCGAGCAGGCTCGAGACGAACGCGGGGCCCGGCCGCTTCCTGGTCTCGGAGTGGACGGCCAGGGAGCTGGCCGATCGGTACGACTTCGGGCCCTCCGAGAACCTCGAGGTGAAGGGCCGGGGGCCCACGACCGTCCGCGTCCTCCGGGGCCGCCACGAGAACGTCCCCATCATGGCGCCGCTTGCCCCCGAGGTCGAATGACCGCAACGAGGACGATCGCCCGAACGATCCGCGGATGGATCCGGACGCTCCCTCTCGAGGGGCTGATCGGACGCTCCCGAGGCGCCCTGACGCGCGCGGTCGCCGTCGTGGCGGTGTTGGGCACGCTCGTGGCCGGATGCACCGACTCGGATGTGGGCGGGATGCAGCGTCCTTCCACCGGAGGCTCCGACGTGATCGTCGTGGGAGTCTCGGGCGCCTTCGCCGAGAACCAGATCGTCGCAGAGATGTATGCGCAGGTACTGGAGCACGCCGGCTACACCGTCGAGCGAGTGCTGGACCTGCGATCTCGAGAGAGCTCGCAGAATGCCCTAGAGGCGGCGGTCATCGACATGAAGCCGGAGTACCTTTCGTCGCTGCTGCTGTTCCTCGACCCGAACGCGGAGGCGTCCGCAGATGCCTCCGATGTTGCCCGGCAGACCGCCGGGCTGCTCCGGTCCGAAGGGCTCACGTTGCTCACACCATCGGCGGCCCAGGACACCAATCAGTTCGTGGCGAACGCGGAGACGGCCCAGCGGTTCGACCTGACCACGATGAGCTCCCTCGCCCCCGTCTCCGGCCAGCTGACGTTCGGCGGGCCACCGGAATGCCCCCAACGGCCCTTCTGCCTCCCGGGATTGCACGAGGTCTATGGGGTCCTCTTCGACGACTTCACGCCGCTGGACGCGGGAGGGCCGCTGACCGTCGACGCGCTGAAGGCCGACGAGGTCCAGATCGGCCTGTTGTTCTCGACCGACCCGAGCATCGGCCAGAACGGATTCGTGCCGCTTGTCGACGACAGGCATCTCCAGAACGCCGAGAACATCACGCCGCTGATCCGCTCCGAGAAGCTGAACGGCGAGATCCGTGCCCTGCTCGACGCGGTGAGCGCTCGACTCTCGACGGAGAACGTCACCGAGCTCGTGGGCAAGGTCGTGATCGATGGGCAGGACGTGGCCACCGTGGCCAACGGATTCTTGACCGTGAACGGCCTGCTGTAGCGTCTGGAGAACTCCCGCTGCGACCGGGAGTCGGCCCACTATCAAGGCAGAGCCTGAGCCCTTGTGGTTTCTGGCGACGTCGCCTTCCTCATCGCCGTGCGGTAGATGGCCGCGCCTCATACACCTCGACCGGGGACGCCATCCCCTTCAACGAGACCTTGCCGAGGCTTCGGAAGCCGATGTCATCGTGGCCGCCGGCGAAGCGGACGACCTCGGCGTCCACGAGGGTCTGTCCGGGTTCCGCGACCCCGGCGAGGCGGGAGGCCAGGTTCACGGTGCGCCCGTAGTAGTCACCGTCCTGGAAGATCACGGGCCCGACCGCGATGCCGGCGTGGGCCGGCGGCAGGCCGACGTCGCCCGTTCGGCGGCTCACCTCGATGGTCGCGAGCACGGCCGCGGCGGAGTCGCGGAACGAGAACATGACACCGTCGCCGAGCCACTTGACCGCCTTCCCGTCGCGACGCCCCACCTCCCTCTTGACGACCTCGGTGAGCTCCGCGGCGAGCCCGGCGGCAGCCTCGTCGCCGCGTTCTTCGGTGAGCCTCGTGTAGCCCGTGAGGTCGAGGAACGAGAACGCGGTCGGGCGTTCGGGCCGTTCGTACAGCCCCATCGCTTCGATCGCGCTCTCCATGTGCTGAACGCCGTCGTCCGTCCACACACGCTCCTGTTGGCGGCGGTAGATCCCGAGGACGAGCTTCTCCATGCCCGGCGTGAGCTCGGCCCCGATGCGGTTCACCACCTCCAGCATCTCTCCGTGGCTGAGTCCCGCCTCAAGGCGCGGCACCTCGATGAGCCGATGGAACACGTCGCCCTCCGTCTCGGCGATCCGGCGGAGCGCGTCGGCGTAGACGCCGATGAGGCGCAGGTGCGTGCGATCGTCGATCACCCCGGCCTCAATCGCCACGCGCGGGGCCTCGAGCAACGCCCCGAGGTCCGAGGGAGCCGGGTCGTCGGGAGCGGGACGAACCTTCCCCAAGGCCTCCTCGAACGCGAGGACGAACTCCAGGGTGACGCCGACCTCATCCGCGACCTCCGCGTAGGTCCGGGGCGAGAGCGGGGCCCACCGGAACTGGGAGCCGTCCAGGAACGCAAGCGAGAAGCGGCCGTCGTGGATGGCGCGGGCGATCGCCTCGATCGAGAGGCCGCCTCGATCCGACGCCCACACGAACCGCACGCGGTAGACGTCGGCGTCGGAGAACATCCCCTCCTCGCCCGTGGACACGATCCCGAGCTCGATGAGGCGGTCGACATAGGAGGTGGGCACGCCGGCCCGCTCGGCCAGCTCGCTCGGGTCGCGCGCGCGCACGGTGGGCGCATGATATGCCTCACCTGCGCCTTCACCCCCGATCAGCCGGAACTCCGGCAAGGGATCAGGTGACGCCGGAACGTCCACTGCGTTAGGTCGGCGACCCCGAACGCTGAGGGGGCCCTCCTGCCGACCGCCGTGCTTCGAACGCGTGCAACTGCTCCGTCAACTCGAGGATCTGTCGCGAGAGTCGAGCAGTTCTTTGTTCTGCTTGTCTTCGTCCTGCACGGTTGCCCATTGCTGATCGGCGACGATCTGTCGTTTCGCGTCCGCGCGGTTCTGGCTGATCATCACGAAGGTCGATAGGAAGATCGCCTCGAGCGAAACGATCATCGTCAAGAGGCCGTACGGATAGTCCTCGACTCCGAACCCTATCCAGCATCCGAACCAGATGATGTGGATGTAGACGAAGGTCATCGAGCCGGCGAACACGGTGATCCTGTCCGCGACCCGGTTCTGGGCACTCTCGGCACGCACCCGAGCGTGTTCTGCCAATGCCGGGTTGGGCAGCAGATTCAGCCAGTTGCGATGAGCCGTTTGCCCTCCACCAGCGACGGACGTGCTACGGGATCCGGAACTTCCTGTCTCTGCCATCTCGCCTCCGCTCGGTCAGACGGATCGGCCGATCTGTCATGGACACCCATCCTTCACCGATTCCCGCCGCCGACTATCCCGCGGGTGGGCGATGACGATCATCCCTTCTCTTGAGCATCGGGTTCCTCGCCCGCTTGGCCTGGCTCGCTTCCGATGATGCTCAGCCTCCGACACCTGACGTGCCCCCCGACCGTCCCCCATAACCATGAGGAGCCGCACCTAGTTGGACGGCGGGTGTGGCTTAAGCACCCCGGAACTGAACCTCGCCACCCACGATGGTCGTCACGACCCGTGTCTCGAGGATCGCGGTCGGCTCGAGCCCGAAGAGATCCTCCGAGAGCACGATGAGGTCGGCGTACTTCCCGGGGCTGACCGATCCGCGATTCGTATCGCAATGGTTCGCGAAAGCGCCACCCATCGTGTACGCGCGGATCGCCGTGGGAAGGTCGACGGTCTGCTCGACACCCCAGGCGTTCTCGCCACGGAGATCCGCGCGCGTGAGGGCCGAATAGATCCCGACGAGCGGGTCCATCTCGGCCACATCCCAGTCGCTCGAGAAGGCGATGGTGACTCCGTTCTCGGCGAGGCTCCGGAACGGCGCGGCCCAGCGCTCGCGTTCGGGACCGACCGCCTTACGCCAGACCTCAGCGATGTCGGGACCCCAGTGGCGGGGCTGCATGCACGCCACCAGCCCAAGTTCAGAGAAGCGCGCTACGTCGTGGGGGTGCGGACACTCGACGTGGACCAGTTGGTGCCGGGCATCCCGGACGCCGTTGACGGCACGCGCCTGCTCGTGCGCATCGAGCACGATCCGGATCCCTCGGTCACCCATGGCGTGCGTGAACGTCTGGAACCCGCGAGCGTCGAGCTTCGTGATCAGATCGCGAAACTCGGCGGCCTCGTAGAAGGATTCGCCGAGCGTCCTGGGGTCCGTCGCATACGGCTCGGAGAACGCCGCCGTGTGCGGTTCGACCACGTCGTCGATGTAGAGCTTGAGAGGTCCTACCCGGAACCGATCGTCGACGTACGTTCGCGCCGCGGCGGCGAAGGCGTCGAGATCCTCGTCCCTGGTCGACGGCGGATGGAACAACGCCGCCACGATTCTCGGGCGCAGACGTTCGTCTCCCGCCCGAGCGAAGAGCGGAAGATCGTCGAGCGAGTTCTGCGGTTCGACGATGGTGGTGATCCCCAGGCTGATCGCCAGATCGAGGTTGCGGATCAGCGCCTGGTACTGGCTCTCCGGGGAGTAGCCGGGCAGGACCGCGGCGAGCGCCGCGTGCCCGGCACGCTCGATGCCCATCACCGCGAAGCCGCCGATCAGCCCCGTCGGCTCTCCGGTCGTTGGGTCCTTCTCGACGATCCCGAAGGGGGTCTGCGCCGTGTCGCGCGTGATCCCGAACCTCGCCAAGCCGCTGCGGTTCAGCACCGCGTTGTGCGCGTCATAGGTGAGCACGATCGCCGGGAGACCATCCGTGACCTGCTCGTCGAAATGCTCCGACGCGGGCATCCCGCCCCCTGGGATCGCTTCATACGACAAACCGTTGGCCTCGATCCAGGTGGCGTCGGGATGCTCCCGGAGCCACGCTGCAAACCGCTCGTGGACCTCCGCGAGGGTCGCGGCACCATGCAGGTCGAGCGAGCTATCGCCCCAGCCGCCGACCCGCACGTGGTTGTGGCTGTCGATGATCCCCGGCAGGACCAAGCCGCCGTCCCCTTCGATGATCTCGGTATCCGGCCCGATGTGCTCGGCGGCGTCCGCTTCGTCGCCGACCCACGAGATCCGATCACCTCGGATCGCAACGGCCTCCGCCCACGGCTGGGCGTCGTCGACCGTGTAGATCCTGCCGCCACGGATCACGATGTTCGAGGGTTCCGCCACCATCGTGCGCCTCCCGCGCTGAGGGGTTCCATCCTCGCGGCGAATGCCTGATGGCGGATGCTATCGGCTGGTGGGCCCCCTGGGATTCAAACCCCGAACTGCGGATCAAGAGTCTGGTGCGAAGCTGCAGGTCACAGCATCGCACGCCTTTTGACGTGCCCGCTTGCGTCTCAGTGGTACCCATCGTTCCCCATCCTTTCCCGTTCGTTCACGGGGATGAGACGGGGATGCCGGCCCGTCCGCGTTGTCATTTCGCCTGCTCTCGCCGCCAGACGAGCGGGCAATCGGATCCACCGATGAGTTGTGGGATGCCGGTCCGTCTGCACGATCGCAAGACCGATCGGAAGGGGGGATGCGGCAAAGGTCTTGAACGAGCTCCTGAGTGCCGCTGGCGTCATGCCGACGCGCCCGGTTCATGTTTATGACGGGCGTCGAGCGCGTGATCCATCCAACGGAGAGCACATTCATCGAGGGGAACGGAGGGGGGTATGTCCATCATGAGCGAACGAGCATTCCCCATCATCGGTGTCGAGAACGTTCCAGCCGTACGGGCCTTCTACGAGACGCTCGGGTTCGCCCCGATCTACCAATTCCCGCCCGACGGCGAACCCGAGTATCTGACGATGGAACGAGGGAGCTCGAGCATCGGCATCAGCGCTATCCGCGCAACCGAGCAGGATCGGTTCGGCTTCTGGATCTACGTAGATGACGTGGATTCCACATTGGAGCGACTCCGCACCTCCGGTGCCCCGGTGGTAGCCGAGCCTGAAGACCAACCGTGGGGGGAGCGAGTCGCTCGGATCCGGGACCCTGGCGGCCACCTCGTCTACCTGGGTGCAGCGCTCTGACCAATCCCGTGAGTAGCCGGTGTGTCACCCCTCAGCCGGAACCGTGTAAGCCTTCAGCCGGAGCCGATGTGTCACGCGTCAGGCGGAACCGAACACCTCTGTGGTGGGCCCCCGGGGATTCGAACCCCGAACCTGCGGATTAAGAGTCCGTTGCTCTGCCAGATTGAGCTAGAGGCCCGGCGCAGTTTAGCAACCGACCCTCGGGCTTCGGGTGACCGAGGGGACTCGAACCCCCAACCCCCAGGACCACAACCTGGTGCTCTGACCACTTGAGCTACGGCCACCGCGTTCGAGGGCGATTGTACCCGGGGCCTCGTCGGGCCCTTGTCGAGGCAGCGGCGCTCTGCCATGATTGAATGGCCGTTCAAACAGCCGTAGCGCAGGAGGAACGAGGACATGGCGGTTCGGGAGTCGGTCGAGATCGACATGGGCAGGGTGGACCGCCTGATCGAGGACCAAGAGGCCGAGCTCGAGCCTAAGCACCGCGCCTCGATCGCGTACCGCGAGGTGGCCAAGCGCCACGTGGCGGGTGGCGTCGCCTCCTCGTGGCAGGCCGCCCCGCCGCACCCGATCTTCATCGAGCGCGGCGACGGGAGCCGTATCTGGGACATCGACGACAACGAGTACGTCGACTACCACCTCGGGTACGGCGCGATGGTCGTCGGTCACGCCCATCCCGCGATCGTGGAGGCGATCGAACGTCAGGCGCGGAACGGCACGCACTTCGCCCAGCCGACCAAGCACCTGGACGTGATCGGGGAGAACCTCGCCGAGCGCTTCTCGCTCCCGCTGTGGCGGTTCTGCAACTCGGGCACCGAGGCGACGCTGGAGGCCGCTCGACTCATGCGCGCCAAGACCGGTCGTGACCTCCTGATCAAGATCGAGGGCACCTATCACGGCCACCACGACTCGCTGATGTTCAGCGTGATCCCCGACCCCGAGCTCATGGGCCCGCGAGACCACCCCGTCACGGTGCCGCAGGCGCCGGGGATCCCGCAGGCATTCGCCGACCTGGTGGTCGTGGTGCCGTTCAACGACCTGGCGGCAGCCCGCCAGGCGTTCGAGGAGCACCCCGGCCAGGTGGCAGGCATGATCGTCGAGCCGGCGATGATGAACTGTGGCGTCATCCTGCCCGAGCCCGGGTACCTGCAGGGGCTCGCCGATCTGTGCCACGAGTTCGGCGCCTACCTTGCCTTCGACGAGGTGAAGACGGGCGTGGCCCTCGCCTCCGGCGGCGCGGTCGAGGCGTTCGGGGTCGTACCCGACATCGTGTGCCTGGCCAAGGCGATCGGCGGCGGCACGCCGTGCGGCGCGATCGGCGCGACCGAGGAGCTGTTCCGGCTCGTCGTCGACGGCGAGTACGACATGGCGGGGACCTTCAACGGCAACCCGCTCACCATGGCCGCCATGCGGGCGACGCTCACGGAGGTCCTCACGAGAGACGCCTACGGGACGCTGAACCACGTCGACGGCTACCTGAAGGAGCGTCTGTTCGCGGTGATCGAGCGATACCGGTTGCCGGCGTACGTCACGGGCATCGGGGCCAAGGGATCGGTCATCTACTCGACCACGCCGGTCCGGGAGTACCGCGACTCGCTCGGCATCGACGAGCGGATCACGTACCTCGCGTGGCTGTTCCAGCAGAACGGGGGCGTGTTCAAATCCCCGTGGTCCAAGCAAGAGACCTGGACGCTCTCGGTTCGCCACACCGACGAGGACGCGCAGCGGTACGTCGACAACCTCGAGGCCTTCGCCCGGGCCGTCACCTCGTAAACCTCGCTCGCTGAAACCGCCTATCCTCCGGTTCCCGAACCAGGAGGTCCCGCTGACCCCGATCGACCCGGCGCGCGTGGCCGACCTCACCGAACGCGAACGGGCACGCCTGTCCGAACGGCTCCCGCGCTCGATCGCGTTCGCCAAGCGGGCGAGCCAGAGCCTGGCGGGCGGCGTGGCGTGCTCGTGGCACGCGTTGGACCCGTACACGATCTACGGCGATCGCGGCGAAGGCTCCCGGCTGTGGGACCTCGACGGCAACGGGTACGTCGACCTGCACAACGGCTACGGCGTCATGGTGGTGGGGCACGCGCACCCCAAGGTCGTCGAGGCGGTACGGGCGCGCGTCGCGTTCGGGACGCACTTCGCGATGCCGGTCGAGGACACCGTCGTGGCCGCCGAGCTGCTCGCCGAGCGGTTCGGTCTGCCGCTGTGGCGGTTCAAGAACTCGGGTTCGGAGGCGACGATGGACGCCTGCCGGATCATGCGCGCGTCGACCGGCCGCGACCTCGTGATCAAGGTCGAAGGGTGCTACCACGGGAGCTCGGACGGGCTCGCCTTCTCGTACTGGATCGACGTCGACGACGCGGGTCCGCGTGACCGTCCGCTCGCCGTCCCCAACACGGCGGGCGTGGCGGAGGTGTTCGGACGGGCGCTCCGCGTGGTGCCGTTCAACGATCTCGCGGCGGTCGAGCGCGTGCTGGCCGAGGAGGGCGGCCGGGTGGCCGGCATGATCCTCGAGCCCGTGATGATGAACGTGGGCGTGATCGAGCCCGACCCCGGCTACCTCGCCGGCCTCGCCGACCTCCTGCACCGCCACGGCGCGCTGCTCGCGTTCGACGAGGTGAAGACCGGGGCCGTGATCGCACCGGGCGGAGCGACCGAACGCTTCGGTGTCACCCCGGACGTGGTCGCGCTCGCGAAGGCCATCGGCGGCGGCCTGCCGATCGGCGCCGTCGGCGGGTCCGAAGAGGCGATGCGCGTCCTCGCCGACGGCACGATGGAGGGGGAGGGGACCTTCAACGGCAACCCCCTCTCGATGGCGGCGGCGCGCGCCGTCCTGTCCGAGATCTTGACACCGGACGCCTACGCCCGGCTCGAGGACCTGGGTCGCGGGTACGCGGCCGCGCTCCGTGACGTCGTCGATCGCCACGGCGTGCCGGCGACGGTCTCGGCCGTCGGCTGCCGCGGGTCCGTGCATCAACGATCGGCGGCCCCGAGGGACTTCCGCGAGGCCGTCGACGCCGACGAGAAGCTCGCGAGCCTCGCGTGGCTGTTCCAGCTCAACGCCGGCGTCTTCATGCCGTCCGGTGATCCCTGGACGATCTCGATCGCGCACACCGAGAACGACCTGGCGCGCTCGGTCGAGGCTTTCGACGCGTTCGCGACCGCCGTCACCGGGTGAGCCGCGCGCTCACGATCGCGTTGCCTGACGGGCGCGCCCTCGAGGCTGTCGACGAGGGCGATCCGGACGGGACGCTGGTCGTCTTCCATCACGGCAGCCCCGGCGCGGCGGTGCCGTTCGAGCCGTTCGACCGGGCCGCCGCCGAGCGCGGGATCCGGCTGGTGACGTACACGCGGGCGGGGTTCGGGAACTCGAGCCGGAACGAGGGTCGCAGCGTGGCGAGCGCCGCGACCGACGCCGCGGCGCTGGCCGATCACGTGGGGGTCGAACGGTTCCTGACGATGGGCTGGTCCGGAGGCGGCCCCCATGCGCTCGCGTGCGCGGCGCTGCTGGCCGACCGCGTCCGCGCCGCGGCGACGATCGCCGGGGTCGCGCCGTACGACGCGCAGGGCCTGGACTGGACGGCGGGGATGGGGGAGAGCAACCAGATCGAGTACCCGCTCGCGGCGCGCGACCCGGACGAGCTGCTGCGCTGGATGCGGCCGCAGGTGGAGGCTCTCGGCGCCGTGGAACCGAACGAGATCGTGTCCGAGCTCCGAAGCGTCATCTCGGAGGTGGACGAGGCGCAGCTGACCGGCCCGCTCGGCGAGCTCCTGGCAGCGTCGTTCCATCGAGCGTTCCGCGCGGGGCCGTGGGGGTGGTTCGACGACGATCTCGCGTTCGTGTGCCCTTGGGGGTTCGAGCTCGCGACGATCGGCGTCCCGGTCTCGGTATGGCAGGGAGAGCAGGACCTGATGGTGCCGTTCGCGCACGGGGAGTGGCTGGTCGAGCACATCCCGACGGCTCGATCCCGTCTCCGCCCGGAACACGGACACCTCTCGCTCGCGGTGGGTTCGATGGGCGCGATCCTCGACGACCTCCTCGAGGCCGCCGCGTCAACGGGTCCGTAAACTGACGCGCGGAGACCGAGGAGGCGCCAGGGTGACCACGCAGGAACATGTCGGCACGGCTCAACCGAGAACCTCGCAGGAGCACATCGAGCTCGTCGAGCGGACGACCGCGCACAACTACCACCCGCTCCCCGTCGTGGTGGCCGAGGCGGAGGGCTGCTGGGTCACCGACGTCGAGGGCAGGCGGTACCTCGACATGCTGGCGGCGTACTCGGCGCTGAACTTCGGGCACCGTCATCCCGAGCTGATCGCCGCGGCGAAGGAGCAGCTCGACCGGGTGACGCTCACGAGCCGCGCGTTCCACAACGATCAGATGGGCCCGTTCCTGCGCGACCTGACCGAGCTCTGCGGGATGGAGATGGCGCTGCTGATGAACTCCGGCGCCGAGGCCGTCGAGACCGCGATCAAGACGGCGCGCAAGTGGGGCTACGAGGTCAAGGGCGTGGCTCCCGACCGCGCGAGGGTGATCGTCGCCGGCGGGAACTTCCACGGCCGGACGATCACGATCATCAGCTTCTCGACCGACGAGGCGTCCAGGCGGAACTTCGGGCCGCTCACGCCCGGGTTCGAGGTGGTCCCATACGGCGACGCAGCCGCGCTCGAGGCCGCGATCGACGAGGACACGGTGGCGTTCCTGGTCGAACCGATCCAGGGCGAGGCGGGCGTCGTGGTCCCGCCCGAGGGTTACCTGCGCCGCGCGCGCGAGCTCTGCACCGAGCGGAACGTGCTGCTCGTCGCCGACGAGATCCAGACCGGGCTCGGGCGGACCGGGACGACGTTCGCGTGTGAGCAGGACGGCGTTCGCCCGGACGTGTTCATCCTCGGCAAGGCGCTCGCCGGGGGGATCGTGCCGATGTCCGCGGTCGTCGCCGACGAGGCGATCCTCGGTGTGTTCAAGTCGGGGGAGCACGGCAGCACGTTCGGCGGCAACCCCGTCGCGTGCGCGATCGGACGTCGGGTCGTGGCGATGCTCCGGACCGGCGAGTTCCAGGAGGCGTCGACGCGGCTCGGCGCGTACCTGCTTTCGGCGCTGCGGGGGGCGAACCTCGCAACCGTCGAGGAGATCCGTGGCCGGGGTCTGTGGGCGGGGATCCAGTTGGTGGAGGCTGCGCGGCCCGCTCGGCGGTCGGCGGAGCGGCTCCTCGAGGAGGGCGTCCTGGCCAAGGACACCCACGAGAGCACGCTCCGGCTCGCGCCGCCGCTCGTGATCAGCCAGGAGGAGCTCGAGTGGGGTCTCGAGCGGATCCTCCCGGTGCTGGAGAGGTCCGCGGTCGCCTGACGCCCTACTGGCGGGCCACCGCGATCCTGAACCGCTCCTCCGGCGTGATCAGGTGGTCGAGATCCTCCGCGGCCTCGTCGATGTCGATCTGCACTCAGGTCTGCTTGTCCGATGGCATCAACCACTCGCGCGTCCCGCACGACCCCGCGTGGTCGATCCTCGCGGCTAGGCGAAGTGGTCCGGGCTCGAATAGCCGTACGAACCCTGCGTCTGACCCGCGGACATGGACATCTCGCGAGCATCGACGATGCTCGGACGGGCGATCACGTAGATCAGGATGCCGATCAGGGGGAGGAAGAAGATCAAGATGATCCACCCGGCCTTGGCTCCGCCCGACAGGTCCTTCCGACGGATGATGTCCGCGAAGACCGCGATGAACATCCAGATCAACATGAACCAGAAGAGGAAGGCGAACATCGTCCAGAAGAAGTCTCCGAAGTCGTAGTCAGCCAGCATCGACACTCCCTTCGTCCATCGTGGCGCGTGTGTGGATCACCGGTGGTCGGCGTGGACGGTCCGTTCGCCCTCGTCGTGGGCCTCCAGCGCCGCGTCGACGTCGTACCCGAGCGCGAGCGCGACCGCCGGTGCGGCGGAGGCCACCCGCGCCAGGCCCACCGTCTGCGC
>DASXTX010000051.1:0-22467 GCA_036505195.1 Actinomycetota bacterium | reverse complement strand
GCGCCTCCAGTCCACGTTCGTGCAGCTGATGACGATGAGCGCGACGGAGTTCCTGCAGCAGTGGTTCGAGACCGACCCGCTGATCGCGACGATGTCGGCGTCCGGGATCATCGGGACGTTCCAGGGCGTCCGCTCGCCCGGCACCGCGTACGTGTTGCTCCACCACTACATGGGCGAGATCGACGGCGCGTTCCGCGCGTGGGGCATCCCGCGAGGCGGCACGGGCGGGATCTCGGAAGCGATCGCGTCGGCGGCCCGAGCGGCGGGCGTCCATATCCGCACCGAGGCGCCGGTGGCGCGGATCGATGTTCGCAGCGGCCGGGCCGAGGGCGTGGTGCTGGAATCGGGCGAGGAGATCGCCGCCGGCACCGTCCTTTCGAGCGTGGACTCGCACGTCACGTTCCTCCGCCTGGTCGAACCCTCGAACCTCGAGCCGTCGTTCCTGGAGGAGGTCAAGCGGTACAAGTTCCGCGGCTCGAGCGGGAAGGTGAACCTCGCGCTCGACGCCCTGCCCGAGCTCGCGTGCCGGCCGGGGAAGGGGGAATGGCTCCGCGGCGCGATCAGCTTCTCGCCCGGTGTGGACTACATGGAGCGCGCGTACGACGACGCGAAGTACGGGAGGTTCTCGACCCGCCCGTACATCGACTGCATCATCCCCACGCTCGTCGACCCCTCGATGGCGCCGCCCGGCAAGCACGTGATGTCGTGTTTCGTGCAGTACGCGCCGTACCATCTCTCGGACGGGCGCACGTGGGACGACGCCGAGCGCGACGCGTTCGGCGAGACCGTGATCTCGACGCTCGAGGAGCGGTTCCCGAGCATCCGCGACCTGATCCTGCATCGGCAGGTGCTCACGCCGCTCGACATCGAGCGGATCACCGGCCTGACCGAGGGCAACATCTTCCAGGGCGAGCTCTCGCTCGAGCAGCTGTTCTTCAACCGGCCGGTCCCCGGATGGGCCCGCTACCGGACGCCGATCAAAGACCTGTGGATGTGCGGCTCGGCCACGCATCCGGGCGGCGGGATCATGGGCGCGCCGGGGCGGATCGCCGCGCTCGAGCTCCTGGGCGGGCGCTCCGGGGGTTCGGCGGGCAAGGTCGCCTGATGGCCGGGCGGTACGACGCGCTCGTCGTCGGTGCGGGCCACAACGGCCTCACCACCGCGGGCTACCTCGCGAAGGCCGGCCGGTCGGTCCTGGTCCTCGAGCGGCGCGAGCGCGTCGGGGGCATCCTCGACACGATCGAGCTGGCCCCGGGGGTTCGGGCGCCGGGCATCGTCCACACGGTGGGGCGCCTCCGGAGGTCGGTGATCCACGACCTGGGGCTCGTCATGCACGGGCTCGTGACGATCGAGCCCGAGGTGCGCGTGTTCGCACCCCAGCCAGAAGGACCGCCGCTCACGCTGTGGGCGGACGCCGCGCGCACGGCGTCGGAGCTGCGAGCGCGTTCGAACGCGGACGCCGAGGCCTACCCCGTGTTCGACCAGAAGGTGCGGTCCCTCGCCTCGTTCCTGTCCTACCTGCACGCGATCACGCCGCCGGACGTGAAGGACCCGTCGCTCGCGGATGCGCTGAACGGCTTGAAGCTCGGGAACGCCTTTCGGCGGCTCGGGAAGAAGCCGGGCCGGGAGGCGACGCGCGCGCTGCCGATGGCGATCGCCGACTACGTGGCGGAGACGTTCGAAAGCGACGCGGTGCGAGGCGCGATCGCATCTCGGGCCGTCCAATACACGGCGATGGGCCCGTGGTCGGCGGGCACGACGGCCGTGATGCTCGCGGACTCGGCCGGCAACGAGGGCGGGGCGCCCGGACAGTCGACGATGGCGCGCGGCGGTCCCGGTGCGCTCGCCGAGGCGCTCGCGAACGCGGCCCGCGGGTTCGGCGCCGAGATCCGCACCTCGTCCGAGGTCGTCGGGATCTCCGTGGAGCGTCATCGCGCGACCGGTGTGGTCCTCGCGGACGGCTCCGAGATCCGGGCGCGCGCCGTGATCACGGCGATCGATCCGAAACGGACCCTCACGACGCTCCTGGACCCGGTCGAGATCGGCCCGCACCTGCGCTGGCGGGCGACGAACATCCGGACCCCCGGCTCGGTCTCCAAGGTCGACCTCGCGCTCTCGGGCCTGCCCTCGTTCGACGGCGCCGACCCCGAGCGCCTGGCCGGGCGGACCGTGATCGCGCCCTCGATCGATCACCTGGAGCGAGCCTTCGACGCCTCGAAGTACGGCGGCATCGGCGACGACCCCTACCTGGAGGCGACGATCCCGACGCTGTCGGACCCGACCCTTGCGCCGGAGGGGACGCACGTGATGAGCGTGGTCGCGCAGTGGACGCCGTTCGAGCTGCGCGAGACCGACTGGACGGCCGAGCGCGACCGGCTCGGCGACCTCGTGGTGAAGACGCTGGAGCGATACGCGCCCGGCCTCTCGGACCTCGTCACGGCGCGAAGGGTGACCACGCCGGTCGACCTGGAGGCCGAGTACGGCCTGAGCGGCGGCCACGTCTACCACGGCGAACCCGGCCTGGATCAGTTCTTCGTCTGGCGGCCACTGCTCGGGCACGCCCGGTACCGGCTCGGACTCCCCGGTCTGTACCTGTGTGGTTCGGGCGCACATCCGGGGGGCGGCGTGACCGGCGCCCCGGGAGCGAACGCCGCCCGCGAGATCATCGGCGACCTGAAGAAGCGCTCCTCGAGGTAGCCTCAGGCCACCCGGAAGCTGAACTCCATCGCGTCGCATATGCGCTCGTACCCGATCTCCACGTAGATCCGGTTGGACGTCGGGTTCGCGAGGTCGGTGTAGAGGAAGCACGCGCGATGGCCGTGCCCGAGCAGCCAGGAGCTCAGGTCGGCCACCAGGGTCGTCGCGTAGCCGCGCCTGCGGTGCTCGGGCGGGGTGTAGACCGGACCGATCCGGATCCCGGTCGGCGTCGGGCCACTGAAGCCGGCGAGGGACACGGGCTGCCCGCCGTCCTCCCAGAGCCAGTAGCCGGTGCCCTCGGAGCCGAAGCGGTTCTCGAGGTTGTGCTCCATATGTCGGAAGGTCTCCTCGGGATACGCGAGGGACTCGTCCGCGAACGCGCGCAGCCATGCGAGGAGGAGCGCGCGATCGTCAGGGACGGCGGCGCGCGGTTCGCCCGGTGCCCTCGCGATGTCGCGAACGCTCGTCAGCCCGTACACGCCTTCGGACAGGACGCGTTCGGCGGTCCGGCCGCTCGCACCCGCGAGCCGCTCCGCCACCGTCTCGACGAACGGCACGTTGCCCACGATGCCGGGGACCTCGGGGTCGTCCGCCACGATCGCCTCGAGCAGGGGACCGAGCGCCGCCTCCGGCGACGGATCGCCGAGCACGAGGTTGAACGGTTCGGTCCGGACGGCCGCCGCGACGGGGTCGTCGCCGTTCCGAACGACCCAGAAGTGCACGACCTCGAAGGCGTCCGGGTGCGCGGTCAGGTTCCCGGCGATCCCGAGCGGGAGCTGGTTGCGGGCCTCGTCGCGTTCGAGGAGCGGCCCGGCGAGGCGCAGGAACGCCGCGGCGTCTTCGGGGCGGAGGACCTCCATCGCACGATGCTAGCGGGCGGTCAGTCCGACCACAGGCCGGCGAGCAGCGCGTCGACCCCGCTCGCGGCCGCGTCCGGCGACGGCGCGCCCGGACGCTCCTCGGTCGCATCCACGTAGGTCGTGTCGAGCGAGAAGCGGTTCCGGACCTCCTCGGGCAGGAACCTCGTGAGCTGCGCGTACCAGTGCCGATCCTCGTACCCGCGGTTCGCGCGGTGGTAGCGGAGCGGGAACAGCACGAGGAGCTCGTCGCGCGCCCGGGTCAGGGCGACGTACAGCAGGCGGCGTTCCTCCTCGAGCTGCTCGCGGTCGCCGGTCGACATGTCCGACGGGATCATGCCGTCCGCCGCGTGGATGACGTACACGACGTCCCACTCGCCGCCCTTGGCCGAATGGATCGTCGACAGGATCACGTAGTCCTCGTCCAGGTGCGGCGGTCCGGCGAGGTCGGAGGTCGAGACCGGGGGGTCGAGCGTGAGGTCGGTCACGAACCGAGCCCGGCTCTCGAACCCGGCCGCGAGCTGCTCGAGCTGCTCGAGGTCGCGCAGGCGGGGCTCGGGTTGGTCGTAGCGGCGGCGGAGCAGGGGCTCGAGGAACCGGCGGACGCGTTCGACCTGCTCGGCCGGGGGAGCGCCCTCGGCGGCGAGATCCCCGAAGGCCTCCCGGAGGCCCTCGAGCTCCGCGCGCGCGGGCGCCGGCACCGCGATCGCCTGTTCGAGGAAGCGTGTCATCGGATCGCCCGGCGCGGAGACGCCGATCGCCGCCATCACACGGCGTGCCCCCGCCGGGCCCACGTGGTCGAGCAGCTGGAGCACGCGGAACCACGACACCTCGTCGCGAGGGTTGTCCGCGATCCGGAGCACCGCGAGCGCGTCCTTGACGTGCGCCGACTCGAGGAACTTCAGCCCGCCGTACTTCACGAAGGGGATGTTGCGCCGCGTGAGCTCGACCTCGAGCACGTCGCTGTGGTGGCCGGCGCGGAACAGCACCGCCTGTTCGTGCAGCAGGGTGCCGCGTTCGCGCTGGTCCAGGATCGAGCGGCAGACGGCGTCCGCCTGGTCACGTTCGTCGATGCAGGTGAGCAGCGAGGGGAGGGAGCCACCCGAGCGTTCGGTCCACAGGGTCTTCTCGTGACGCTGCGGGCTGAGCGCGATCACCGCGTTCGTCGCCTCGAGGATCGGGCGCGTCGACCGGTAGTTGCGTTCGAGCTTTACGATCGTCGTCCCGGGGAACCGCGACGGGAACTCGAGGATGTTGGCGACGGTCGCGCTCCGGAAGGCATAGATCGCCTGGGCGTCGTCGCCCACGACCATCAGGCCGTCGCCGCCGGGGCGGAGCGACGCCAGGATGTCGGCCTGGAGCGGGTTCGTGTCCTGGTACTCGTCGACCAAGATGTGGTCGAACAGCTCCGAGATCCCGGGGCCGGCGGCCGGGTGGCGGCAGAGCGCGTCCCAGAACAAGAGCAGGTCGTCGTAGTCGAGCGCGCTCTGCGCGCGCTTGCGCTCGGTATAGCGTTCGAAGATCGTGCGGATGGGCTCGCCCTCCTCCGCGCACCACGGGTACTCGCGCTCGAGCACCTCGGCGAGCTTGGTGCGGCCGTTCACCGTGCGCGAGTAGACGTCGGCGAGCGTGTCCTTGCGCGGGAACCGCCGCTCACCCTGGCCGAACCCCAGCTCGCCCCGGATCAGGTCCATCAGGTCTGCGGTATCCATTCGATCCAGGACCGTGAACCCGGGGGACAGGCCGAGCGCCCCGCCGTGCAACCGCAGCAGCCGGTTGGCGGTCGCGTGGAACGTGCCGCCCCAGACACGGCCAAGCGCACGGTCGCCGGTCAACTGCTCGGCGCGAGAGAGCATCGCCCGGGCGGCTCGGCGCGTGAACGTCAGCAGCAGGATCCGCTCGGGCGGGATGCCGCGATCGACCAGATTCGCGACCCGGCAGGCGAGCGTCCACGTCTTGCCCGAGCCGGCCCCCGCGACCACCAGCAGCGGACCGCCCAGGTGCTCGACGGCCGTCCGCTGCTCCGGGTTGAGGCGTTCCATCGCGTCGAACATGCGTTCGAGCAGGATACGGTCGGCGTGGGACCCGGGCAAGGACCTCGGGTCGGTTCGGAGCTTCGATGCGGCAGCCGGTACCATCGGCGGCATGTGCAGAAGCATCAAGCGGCTCCGCGAGGGCGACGTCCCGGCCACCGAGACCGAGATCCGGGAGGCGGCCCTGCAGTTCGTCCGCAAGATCAGCGGCTACCGCGCGCCCTCGAAACGGAACGAGGACGCGTTCAACGGGGCCGTCGACGAGGTGACCGAAGCCTCCCGGCGACTGCTCGAGGCGGTCACCCGCTCCGCGTAGACGAACGGCTGTCCGCGCCCGCGTTCCGTAGCATGGGCGCGATGCCGTATCCCCTCGAACCCGGCCCCGAGCAGATGCGCGCGATGGGCGAGGCCGCGCTCGGGTACCTGGTCGAGTTCGTGCAGTCCCAGGACGAGGCCGCCGCTTCCGACGTCGAGGGCGCGATCGAGGCCGCCCGCTCTGTGCGCGGCGCCCCGCCCGACGGACCCGGGAGCTTCGACCAGCTCATGGACACCGTGGATCTGATCGCGGCCAACTCCTACAACACCACCGGACCGGGCTTCCTCCCGTTCATCCCGGGAGGCGGGCTGTACGCCTCGGCGCTGGGCGACTTCCTCGCGACCGGGATCAACCGGTTCGTGAACATGTGGGGGCAGGCGCCGGTGGGGGCGCAGATCGAGCACAACGTCGTGCGCTGGCTCTGCGAGCTGTTCGGGTACGGCGACGACGCCCGGGGCATCCTCACCTCCGGCGGCTCGATGGCGAACCTGTCGGCGCTGGTCGCGGCCCGCAAGGCCAAGCTCCCGGAGGACTTCCTCTCCGGCACCATCTACGTCTCCGAACAGGTCCACGCCTCGAACGCGAAGGCGGCATCGATCGCCGGGTTCCCGAGCGCCAACGTCCGCTCGATCGCGTGCACGCCCGAGCTCCGGATGGACATCGACGCGCTGCTCGAGATGCTCGCGGCGGATCGCGCGGCCGGCCGGACGCCGTTCTTCGTGATCGCGTCGGCCGGGACGACCAACACGGGTGCGATCGACCCGATCGCGGCGATTGCCGACGTCGCGGCCGAGCACGATCTGTGGCTCCACGTCGACGCGGCGTACGGCGGCTTCTTCCAGCTCACCGACCGCGGGCGGGCGGCCTTCGCCGGGATCGAACGGGCGGACTCGATCACGCTGGACCCGCACAAGGGGATGTTCCTGCCGTACGGGACTGGCTCGCTCGTCGTGCGCGACGGCGCACGCCTGCGCGAGGCGCACTTCGTCGGCGCGGCGTACCTGCAGGACTTCCCGCCCGAGGACGAGCTGCCGAACTTCACCGAGTACTCGCCGGAGCTGTCGCGCGACTTCCGCGGCCTGCGCGTGTGGTTCCCGCTCGTGCTGCACGGGGTGGACGCGTTCCGCGAGGCGCTCGACGAGAAGCTCGACCTGGCCCGGTACCTGCACGAGGAGCTCTCGACGATCCCCGAGCTCGAGCTGCCGTGGGAGCCCGAGCTCACCGTCGTGCCCTTCCGGCTCCGTGACGGCTCGGAGGAGGCCGACCGCCGACTGCTCGACCTGATCAATGCGTCCAAGCGCGTCGTGCTCTCGAGCACGGTCGTCGAGGACCGGTTCACGATCCGGGCGTGCATCCTGTCGCATCGGACGCACCGAGATCGCGTCGAGGAGTGCGCGCAGATCGTCCGCCGCGCCGTTGCCGACGTGACGGGGCGATGAACCCGGTTCGTCGGTCCCCGGCGCACGGGGTCTGAGCGGTGCCCGAGCTCCCCGAGGTGCAGGCGCTTGCGGAGCGGCTGACGGAGGCGGTCGGCGGGTCCGCGTTCGCGGCGGCCGACCCGCTGCAGTTCTCCTCCCTCAAGACCGTGACCCCCCGCGCGTCCGAGCTGGCCGGCCGGACCCTCGAACGGGTGGGTCGCCGTGGGAAGTTCCTGGTCTGGGAGTTCGGTGGGCCCCGCGTCCTCGTGCATCTGTCCCAGGGCGGACGCGTCGACGTCGAGGACCCGCCGAAGTCGACGAAGCCGCGGGGCTCCGTCGTGCGGTTCCGGTTCGAGGACCGTCCGTCGGTGCTGGTGAAGGAGTTCGGGCGCGAGCGCAAGGCCGGCTGGTGGGTGCTGGCCCAGGGCGACGAGGGCCCGCTCGCCAAGCTCGGGCCCGAGCCCGACTCGCCCGAGTTCGGGCGGCTGGTCCTGGAGGGGGAGGACGGCCGGCGCGTGCACACGATCCTGCGCGACCAGCGGACGGTAGCCGGGATCGGCCGTGGGTACTCGGACGACATCCTGCACCGCGCGAAGCTCTCGCCGTACGCGTCCCTCGCGTCGCTCGAGCCGGGGCAGCGGAAGGACCTCCTCGCCGCGGTCGCGAGCGTGCTCGACGAGGCGCTCGCGGCCGAGCGGCGCCGTACGGGCGGCCTCCAGACCAAGATCGGCGATCATTTCACGGTCCACGGCCGCTACGGCGAGCCCTGTCCGGTGTGCGGGGACGACCTCCGACGGGTCTCCTACGAGTCGCACGAGGTCACGTACTGCCCGACCTGCCAGACCGGCGGCAAGGTCCTGGCCGACCGGCGTCTCTCGCGTCTCATCAGGTAGCGGGGTCCACTCCAGTCTCATCTAATGAAGTGCCGATGTGAAAGACATTTCCATCATTGTATTCAGCTGATGGAAAAGTCAGACTCAATCCATGAGTTCGGCCGCCGCGCTGTCGCTCGCGAACGCCCGGTTGGGCTCGGCCGGCGATCTACGGGCCTGGCTCGAGGCGGAGGGCGCCCTCGAACCCGAGGAGCGCGCCGAGGTCGCGCTCCGACTGGCGGAGTTCGTGACCCTGCGGGGCTCGATCCGCGAGTTGCTCGACGCCTCGATCGGCGGTGGTCCCTTCCCCGCCGGCGCCCTCGAGCGGGTCAACGAGGCGAGCGCGCGGGTCCCGCGTGTTGTGCGTCTGGCGCCGGATGGTCCGGCCGACACCCCGCTGTCGGCCGGACCGACCCCCCTGCTCCTCGCCCGCATCGCATGGTCGGCGATCGAGCTGCTGGGCGAGCCGGATCGGTCCCGTCCGCGGCGTTGCGGCGCGTGCGGGAGCTACTTCGAGGCCACGCGTTCGGACCGCGTGTGGTGCTCGAACGCCTGCGGGAACCGCACCCGGGTCGCCCGCCACCACGCCCGGCGACGGCGCCCGCGTAACCTCTCGCCGTGATCACGTGTCCGGCCCGCGGCGAGCATGACGGCGCGCCGATCGAGGGCACCTCCGCCACGTGATCGCGATCCTCGGCGGCCTGCTTGCGGCCGCGATGTGGGCGGCCTCCGCGCTGTGCATCAGCCGGTCGACGCGGATGATCCCTCCCGTCGCGGTGCTCGGGTGGGTCCTGGCGATCGGGTCGGTGATCTCGGCGCCGTTCGCGCTCGCGCAGGGGGTGCCCGACGACCTCGGGCGGGAGCAGGTGGTGCTCATCGTCGTGACGGCGATCGGCAACACGACCGGCCTCCTGCTGGTTTACAGCTCGCTGCGATTCGGGAAGGTCGGGGTGGTCGCGCCGATCACGTCGGCGCAGGGGGCCGCGGCGGCCGTCATCGCGGTTGCGGCCGGCGAGCAGATCGCCACCGGAGCCGGCGTCGCGCTCGGGGCGATCGTCGTAGGGGTCGTCCTGTCGAGCATGTCCCGAGCGAGCCAAGTCGAATCCGATCGGCGAGATGGCCTGGCGATCGCGCTGGCGATCGGTGCGGCCCTGTTCTTCGGACTGGGTCTGTTCGCGATGGGCCGGCTGTCCGAGGACATCCCGATCGCCTGGATCATCTTCCCGTCCAGGACCATCGCCGTGCTCCTCGTCACGGTCCCGCTCGCGGTCACGGGACGGCTGCGCATGACGCGAGAAGCCGCGCCGCTGGTGCTCGCCTCGGGCCTGCTCGAGGTCGCCGGTCTCGTCGCCTTCACGATCGGCGCGCGACACGGGATCGCGGTCGCGGCGGTCCTCGGATCGCAGTTCGCGGCGATCGCGACCATCGCCGCCTTCGTCCTGTTCCGTGAACGGCTCGCCCGCGTCCAGGTCGTCGGGGTGGTGGTGATCGCCGTGGGGGTCGCGGTCCTGACGGCCTTGCAGGCGTAAGGGTCGCGTGGGCCCGAACGCCGGGGCTGCTAGCCTCGCCGCCGTGCCTGACCCCTTCGCCGACCATCCCGAACCCGAGCTCGTCGACCTGCGCCACGAGGCCGTCTCCCGCCCCGCGCTCGAACGCCTCGGCATGGCGATCTGGGACGAGGCGCTCCGGTACCTCTACGAGGACGCGATGGAGCGGCCGCTCCGCTCGATGCCCTACCCCGAGATGCGTCACGCCTTCTTCGGCCCCTCGGGAGAACCGGCTCCCGCCCCCCAGACCGCCGCGAAGGCCGAGGAGGTGCTCGGCGAGTTCCGCGAGCGCGTCGCGCCGTACGTGTTCAACACGCAGCACCCTGGGTCGTACAGCTACTTCACGCCGCCGCCGCTCGCGATGTCGATCGCGGGCGAGGTCCTCGCCCAGTGGGTGAACCAGGGCGTCGACGTCTGGGTTGCCGGCCCCGTGAGCGCGCTCGTCGAGGAAGAGGTCACGGCGTGGCTGCGGGCGCTGATCGGGTTCGGCGAGGGGTCGTGGGCGGTGCTCACGTCGGGCGGCGTGATGGCCAACATCATGGCGCTCACCGTCGCGAGGGACATTCACCTCGCCCGGCTGCTCCGATTGGACGACCCGCCGCGCGCCGGCGCGCTCGAGGGCGCGCGGGTGTACGCCAGCGACCAGGCGCATTTCTCGATCTCGCGTGCGCTCGACGTGCTCGGCTTCCCGCCAGAAACGCTTCGCATCGTGCCGTCGGACGATCGCTTCCGGCTGCACGCCGCGCCGGTCGCCGACGCGGTGGCCGATGACCGCGCCGCCGGCCTGACACCGTTCGCGATCGCCGCGGTCGCGGGCTCGACGAACACGGGCAGCGTCGACCTCACCGGCGACCTCGCCGACCTGGCGGAACGCGAAAGCCTGTGGCTCCATGTCGACGCTGCCTACGGGGGCGGGGCCGCGTTCTCGCCGCGGGTCGCGCCGCGGGTGCCCGATCTCGAGCGCGCCGACAGCGTGACGATCGACCCGCACAAGTGGTTCTTCCAGGCGTACGACATCGGCGCCCTCGTCGTGAAGCGCCGCGAGGACCTGCGGCAGACGTTCCACCGCACGCCCGAGTACTACCGCCACCCGAGCCCCGAGGACGCGCCGCTCAACTGGTTCGAGTACTCGATCGAGGGCACGCGGCGCTTCCGGGCGCTGAAGCTCTGGCTCTCCTGGAAGCACCTGGGGACGTCGGGGTTCGCCCGGCTGATCGAACACAACGTCGACCTTGCCGCGTACCTCGTCGCGCGATGCAGGGAGGCGCCGGACTTCGAGGTCGTCCCCGACGAGCCCGAGCTCTCGGTCGTCTGCTTCCGTCACCTGCCCGGAGGGCTCGTGGGCGAAGCGCTCGACGCCTACCAGGACCGGCTGCAGCTCGCGCTCGAGGCGAGCGGCGAGGCGTGGGTCTCCACGACGAAGATCCGGGGCGCCACATACCTGCGGGCGGGGATCGTCAACTACCTGTCGAGGGAGGCCGACGTCGACCGGATGCTCGACGCTCTCCGGCGCCTATCCGCACGAGCGGCGCTCGCCCCTCGAACGTAGACTCCGCCCGATGTCGACGGGCAAGAAGTGGCTCTTCCGGTTCTTCCTGCTCGCGTTCATCGCCCTGGTGACGATGGGGCTGTGGCTCCCGCCGATCATCACCCACGCGGTCGAGAAGGACTACCACTTCCCCGAGGTCCACATCGACGCGACCGTGCTGCCGAACGGCGATCTCTTGCTCGAGGAGACCCGGACGTTCGACTTCCAGAACGGGCCGTTCATCTACGCGTACTTCAACGTCGACGACCCGCTCGACCACGTCCGCGACTTCACGATCGCCGAGAGGCTCGGCGACGGGACCGAGGTGCCGGTCACGCCCGACGATGCGTACCACTCGGCCGCCACCGAGGGTTTCCAGTCGCGGTGGAGCTACTCGGCCGAGGACGAGACCAGGACCTGGGTGTTCCGGTATCGCGTCGCGTGCGCCGTCGACGTGTACACGGACACGGCCCATCTGTACTGGCAGTTCATCGGCTCGGGGTGGGACAAGCCCACGCGGCACGCGGTGATCACGGTGCACGTGCCGGGGCGCACCGCGGGTCAGATCGGCCTGTTCCCTCGACGCCGCCAGTGCAATCCGGATCACGTCTACGAGGGATCGGTTGGTGGGAAGCCGCTCACACGCGACGAGGTCCGCGCGTTCGGGCACGGGCCGCTGAACGGCGAGATCACGTTCGTCGATCCGCAGACGATCCGGTACGAGGTGAGCGACGTGCCGCCGCTGTCGTACGTCGAGGGCTCGATCCTGTTCCCGGCCGACGCGGTGCCGACCGCCGTCGCGACCGATCAACCCGGGCTCCAACGCATCCTCGACCAGGAGCGCGTCTGGGCCGACGAGGCGAACGCCCTGCGCGAACGTCACGAAACCGAACGCGCCTGGGTGCTTTATCTGTTGATCGGTGTCCCGGTTGGGCTCGCGCTCCTCGTGCTGCTCGCGCGTTACCGAGACCGCGTGCCGGGCGTCCCGAAGATCCTCGAGCAGCCGCCCGAGGAGGATCCCGTGCAGGGTTCGGTGCTGTGGTCGGCGTGGCAGGGCCACCTCTCGCCGCAGAACGCGTACCGGGCGCAGGTGCTCAAGCTCGCGCGTCTGGGTGCGATCGAGATGAGGGCCGACGGCCGCGTCACGGATCCGAAGGACCTCACCCTCGTCCGCAAGATGGACGCGATGGATCTCCCGGCCGAGCTCGATCAGGACTTCATGTGGCTGCTGTTCGGCCGCGGCGAGGACGCGGTCGACGAGGTCTCCGTCAACCACCCGAAAGCCCGCAAGCCCGAGTCGTCGGGCACCTACGCGGCGTGGTGGTCCGGCGTGAAGATGAAATCCGGCGACATCACCCGGCGGATCCGAAAGGGCGATGCCCGGCTCGAGTCGACGCTGGCGGTGATCATCGCGATCGGCGCGGCCGGGTACGGAATCTGGACGGCGATCTGGGGACTCGGCGGCCCGATCGGCTGGTGGCTGGTCCCCGTTTCGGCGATCAGCCTGATCGTGGCGCTGATCAAGATCCACGCGCGGCTCGGGCTCGAGGACCGGACGCGCATCAAGCGGCTCGAGGCGTTCCGGACTTACCTCAAGGACTTCTCCGACCTGCCGAACGCCCCCGCGCTCGCCGTCGTCATCTGGGAGCACTACCTGGAGTGGGCTGTCGCGCTCGGGGTCGCCGAGGAGGTCGAGAAGCAGGTGAAGGCGCTCGTGCAAGTCGAGAGCCTCCGGTCGCCGATCCGCGGCGCCCCCACCGGCCTCGCGGGGCTGACGGCGTGGCAGCAATTCCAGACGGCCGCGCCGACGCTCGTCCTGGTCTCGATGGCCGGCGCGAGCAGCGGCTCCTCGAGCGGCGGGTTCGGCTCCTCGAGCTCGTCCAGCGGCTTCTCCGGCGGCGGCTTCTCCGGCGGCGGCGGCGGTGGAGGCGGAGGTACGGGCGGGGGCGCCGGCTGAGGCCACCCCCAGTGTGATAGGCGTAGTGGCGGTGGCCCATGGGTAAACCAAGGTTCGTGCAGCAGACCACGCACGACGTCCTCGCCGACCGGTACGAGCTCGGCCCGGTGCTCGGCCAGGGCGGGATGGCCCGGGTCTACCAGGGGCTCGACCGGCAGCTCGGTCGCCAGGTGGCGATCAAGGTCTTGGCGCCCCCGTTCGACCGCGACCGCGAGTTCGTCGAGCGGTTCCGGCGCGAGGCCCGCGCCGCCGCCGGGCTGAGCCACCCGAACATCGTCGCCGTGTTCGACAGCGGGTCGGATGACGGCACCCACTTCATCGTGACCGAGCTCGTCGAGGGCGAGACGCTCGCCGACCGGCTCCGCCGCGACGGCTCGATGCCACCGGCCGACGCCGTGGCGGTCGCCGCCGACATCGCCCGCGCGCTCGCCGCCGCCCACGCGCGCGGCCTGATCCACCGCGACATCAAGCCGGGGAACGTGATGCTGCTCCCGGACGGCCGCGTCAAGGTCGTGGACTTCGGGATCGCGCGCGCGGCGGGTTCGGACACGCTCACGAACACCGGCGTGGTGCTCGGGAGCACCGCGTACCTCTCGCCCGAGCAGGCGGGCGGCCAGCCCGTCGACGAGCGCGCCGACCTCTACTCGCTCGGGTGCGTCCTGTACGAGATGCTGACCGGCCACGTCCCGTTCAGCGCCGACACGCCGATCGCGACGATGTACCGGCACGTCAACGAGGACGCGCCGCCTCCCTCGACGATCGCGCCCGTCCAACCCGAGCTCGAAGACGTCGTGCTGCGATGCCTCGAGAAGGACCCGAAGCGCCGGTTCGCTTCCGCCGCCGAGCTCGAGGACGCGCTGCTCGCCGTCCCGCTCGCGCAAGGGGGGGACACGATGCGGCTCGAGACCGCGGGTGCAGCCGAGACCCAGCCGGTCGCCCCCGTCGGCGCGGTCGGGGCGGAGGTCGATGCAGATGGCGCGAAGACCGAGCCGGTCCCGGCGGCTGCGGGTGGCGGTGGTGGGCTCCGATCCCGGCGGACCGAGCCCTCGTACGCCCGCCCTCGTCCAACGCCTCGGGGCCACCGCCCGTGGCTCGTGGCCGCCCTCGTCGTGGCGTTGCTCGTCGCCCTGACCTGGGTGCTGATCGCGGCCACGAGCGATCCCTTTCATCCGAAGGCCGCGGCGCGCGACGCCGCGCAAGAGACCGCCCAGGACGCGCTCCCACCCGACACCCCCGTGACGTTCGCGAACGCGTGGTCGCGCCTGGTCTCGGCGATCGCGTCCGCGCAGGCCGGCGACGACGTCTCCGACCAGGTCGCGGAGGAGCTCACCAAGAAGGCCAACGAGCTGCTCGACGCGTACCGCGAGGGCGACCCCGAGAAGCTTGGCGAGTCGCTCCAGCACCTGCAGGAGGAGCTCGCCAAGGCGGTCGAGGACGAAGAGATCGCGCCCTCCGCCGCCGATGCGGTCGACACGGCGATCTCCGATCTGGTGGTCGCCCTGCAGAACGAGGGCGCGCTCGGCGAGGTCGCCCCGACCGGGCCGACCGGCGAGACCGGCGGGTCCGGCAAGGAGGACAAGCACGGGTCGCCGCCGTACGGCGAAGCCAACGGCAACGAAGGGGACTAGCTAGCGCTCGTCCTCCTCCGGCGATTCGGTCTCCGCGTCGACGCGCTCCGAACCGATTTCGGTGTCCTCGCGCTGCGCCATGACCCGGCGGGTGGCAGAGATCACGAACAGGAGGCCGAGGACGACCAGCGGCACGGGCCACATCCACTTCCAGCCGATGTCCGCCGCGGTCCGGTCACCGACCAGGAAGAACAGGCCGAGCGCCGCGAACGCCAGACCGAGCACGAACGACGTCGGGTCGAACGCGTGCCGCTTCATCCAGCCCCCTCCAGCGCGCGGAGCTCCTTCGGCGTCGGCGCCATCCGGTACACCCAGACGTCCCCGATCCCCGTCTCCAGGTCGAGCGTGATCGTGGCGCCGTCACCGTGTCGCGGCTCCATCGTCGTCGCGAGCGAGGCCTCGAACCCCGTGTCGGACACGCCTCTTCCGGCGTGGACGACCCCGGCCCCGGCTCGCTCGGTCAGGATCACGTGCGCGTCGAACGGCACGAGGACGCTGACCGAGCCGAACCCGGTCGTCGCGCTGACCACGGGCGCGGCCTGCGTCCCCGTCAGCTCGGTGAGGTCGAGGTAGATGTCGCCCGCGACCCGCTGGTACGAGCCGTGCACGGCGGACGAGCTCAGCGGGCGTTCGTAGAGGTTCCCGAACCCGCCCTCGAGCGGCACCGTGACGACGCTCGCCGCGAGGAGGAACGGCGCGACCAGAAGGGCGGGCAGGACGAGCCACCTCGCCCGACCTGCGAAGGCACCGATCAGCATCGTGATGCCGAGGATCAGGAGCGCGATCGCCGGATAGCGCACCAGGCGGACCTCGAGCGCGCCGAGGTTCTGCAGGATCGCCGCGATGCCGACCACGAGCAGCGCGACGCCAAGCCCGAGCCAACCGAGCGGCGAGCGTTCGCGCGGCGACCGAGGCACACGCGGCTCCGGGGGAAGCGCGACGGATGTCTCTGGGGGCGAGGTCGGGGGCGCGGGCCCCATCGCCGTCGTCTGCGTCGACCGCGGCACGCCTCGACCTGCGTCGTACCGATACAGCAGCACTCCGCCGCCGATGAGCAGCACGGGCCAGACGAGCCACGCGTCGAGCTGCGCGGCGATGGCCGCGGCGCCCGCGAGCAGCAGCAGCACCCCGATCGCCGGGCCGATCCGCGGGAACCGTCGCGTCAGCCGTCCGGCGGGGGAGACGCCGATGTCTTCGCGCGGGACGAAGATCCACAGCAGCACGTAGGCCACCACCGCCACCCCGAGCAGGGTCCAGATCTGGAACGCGATCACCACGAAGGCCAGACCGAAGAGAGAGCGTACGGCGAGCGAGCTCACGTCGAAGGTCTCCGCGAGGCCGCCGGCCACGCCCGCGATCACCTTGTCCGAGGCGCTCCGACGCAGCGGGCGGCGCGCCGGGGCGGCGGGCTCGAGGGGGTGCGACTCGGTGGTCAAGGCGCTCGAGCCCTCGGTGGAGCCATCGGTCGGTTCGGCGGCTCCCGGTCCCGGTCCGTGGACGTCCATCGGGCCCGATGATGGCCTGCAGTCTGCCCGAGTGCCATCCGGGATGCCCCCGAAAAGACCCTGAGATCGTGCAAGGAGCGGCCGGTCGCGCTCTAGGGCCGGCCGCTTGGTCCTGCCCGTGACGACCTCGGGGATGTCCCTGATGTCGCCCACGGGGCGCCCTGTGCCACCATGGGCGGGATGTTCCGACGTAGCGCGACCGACCGTGTGCTGACGGGGGTCGCCGGCGGGATCGGCGAGTGCCTCGAGATCGATCCGGTGGTCGTCCGGCTCGGGTTCGTGATCCTGACGTTCGCCGGCGGGGTCGGGCTCCTGCTTTACGTGGCTGCCGCCCTCGTCTCCCGCCGGCCGGATCCCGACAACCCGCCCCCGCCGCCGACGACCAGCACCCGCCAGGCCGTCGCGATCGCGCTCGTGCTCACCGGGGTCCTGCTGGCGCTCCGTGGCGTGGGGCTGTGGCTCGGCGACGGCGTCGTGTGGCCGGCGGCGCTCGTGGTGCTCGGCTCGGCCGTGATCTGGACGCGGGGCGACGACGCGACGCGCGCGAGATGGCTCGCCCGGATGCCGCGGGCGATCCGCGAGGAGGCCGAGTCCCACCCGCGCACCCGAACCCTGGTCGGGGCGCTCGTGATCGCGCTTGGCGCCTGGGCATTCCTGTCGTCGAACCCGCCGCTCGACCTGTTCGACAACGCGCCGCTCGCGGTGGCGACGGTACTGATCGGGATCGCGGTGATCGCCGGTCCGGGCGTCTGGCGGCTCGTCCGGCAGGTGTCGGACGAACGGCGTGAACGCATCCGCCAGGAGGAGCGCGCCGAGATGGCCGCGCACCTGCACGACTCGGTGCTCCAGACGCTCGCGCTGATCCAACGGACCGAGGACCCGAACGAGATGGTCACCCTCGCGCGCGGGCAGGAGCGCGAGCTCCGGACGTGGCTGTACGGGAAGACGAAGCCGGGCGGGGAGGGTTCGCTGAGCGCCGCGCTCGACGCGGTGGCGGTCGAGGTCGAGCGGGCGCACCGGACGCGGATCGAGATCGTGATGGTGGGGGACTGCCCGCTCGACGACGGCGTTTGGGCGCTCGTGCACGCGTGCCGCGAGGCGTTCGTCAACGCGGCGCGGCATTCGGGTGCGCGAGGGGTCTCGGCGTACGTCGAGGTCGAGGACGACCAGGTGACGGCGTACGTCCGTGACCAGGGCGTCGGCTTCTCGCGCGCGGCGGTGCCGACCGACCGGCACGGGATTGCCGAGTCGATCGAGGGCCGCATGGAGCGCAACGGCGGCGTCGGGGTCATCGACAGCGCGATCGGCCACGGCACCGAGGTCCGACTGCAGATCCCGAGGAGCCGCGTCACATGATCCGCGTGCGATCCGGAAGGCGACCGGCCTGATGCGTCATCAGCCCCCAGATCCTCCGCCCGGCTGGCACATGGAAGTGTTCGAAGTCGTGCCGGGACTCTCGATCGCGACGAGGCTGGATGCGGCCAGCGAGTACGCGACGCTCGGGGTCGACGTCATCGTCGACCTCGAGGATTGGGAATGGGCATGGGTACCTCCGGTTCCGACCGGCAAGGTCTTCGTGAGCTTCCCGATGGAGGACGAGGATGAAGTCGATCCGGCCACCCGCGAGGTGGCGTCGTTCATCGCGACTCTCGTCGGGTCGGGTCGCAGAGTGTTGGTGCATTGCACCGAAGGTCTCAATCGCTCGGGTGTCGTCATCGCGCGCGCGTTGATGGAGATGGGCCGGTCGGCAGCCGAGGCGATCGAGCTGGTACGGCAACAGCGAGGTCTGAGCGCCGACGGCTTCCCTGCACTCGGGAACGACGCTTTCGTCGGTTGGCTCCTCGCCGAGGATGGTTCCCGCACATGATCCCGAGGAGCCGCGCGATATGATCCGCGTGCTCCTGGTCGAGGACCACGAGCTGTTCGCGAGCGGCGTCCGGAACGAGCTCGGGCAAGAGTTCGCGCTCGTCGGCCACGCGGGTTCGGTGACCGAGGCCGTGGCCGAGATCCCGAAGGCGAAGCCCGACGTCGTGCTGCTCGACGTGCACCTGCCCGACGGAAACGGCGCCGAGGTCGTGGAGGCGCTCCCGGACGTGCGCTTCCTCGCGCTCAGCGTCTCGGACGCGGCCGAGGACGTGATCGCCGTGATCCGAGCCGGGGCGCGAGGCTACGTGACGAAATCGATCTCACCCCCCGAGCTCGCCGACGCGATCCGCCGCGTGCACGAGGGCGACGCGGTCTTCTCGCCGAGGCTCGCGGGGTTCGTCCTCGATGCGTTCGCCGGCCAGACGGCGCCGGCCATCGATCCCGAGCTCGACCAGCTCACCCCCCGCGAGAAACAGGTGCTCCGCTACATCGCCCGCGGATATGCGTACAAGGAGATCGGCCGCGAGCTGCATATCTCGGTCAAGACCGTGGAGAGCCACGTGGGCGGGGTGCTTCGAAAGCTCCAGCTCACGAACCGGTACGAGCTCAGTCGGTGGGCGAGTGAACGCAGGCTAGCCTAGGAGGGTCGTCTGCTGCGTCGGGAACGCACGTGCAAACACTGATGGGATCGCGGAACCGGAGCTAGGGGAGTGGTTACGCCTCGGGGAACGTGGAGGGGACCTCCTCGGGCGGCGATCCGATCACGATGGCGATCTCCAACCGATCCATGAGCTGGATCTCGGCGGGGTCTCCGTCATACGATTCCCCGTTCACGAACACCTGGATCGATGCCCCGGGCGAGCAATAGCCGCCCACGCACGTGTCGGTGATTGCCACGCCCCACTCGGTGAAGAATTGCCCGAGCGTGTTCGGATGATCGACCGCGGACTCGGTGTGCAAGATGCCGTCGGTGCCATGCGTGTGCAGCGGCGAGATGCAGGGCTGCGCACATGGAGGATCGATACCCCCATACATCGGGCCGAGGTCGGTCTGCACGGTCTTGACCGCGGGATCATCGATGTCGATGCCGATCCCTGCCGGCACCACCACGGGTGACCCATCGACGAAGACGTCGAGATGCGCATGGACGTGGAAATCGAGGAACTCGTGGGTCGTCGGGTCGAGGCCGGCAGCGATGGCCAGGTCGAGCGGGTCCGGTGGCGCCGGCCAAGGTATCCCGCCACTCGCCGGCTCGGGCGCCGGCTTCGCGTCCTGGACCTCTGGTGTGCCGTGGCAAGCCACGAGCACTGCCACGATCGCCGAGAGCGCGATCGTCCGTCTGCCGCGCGACGCATGCATTCGGTCAGTATGCACCGGCCGATCCACGCACGGTCACGTTCGAGACTTCCTCACTCCGGCTGGAGCCGAGGAGGTACGCTGGCGCGCCGTGAGCGAGACCCAAGGGCTCCACGGCCCGATCGACGAGCGCTTGCTCGACGTTCGGACGCCCGCGGAGATCGCGTTCACCACCGACGGATCGCGGGTCGCGTTCGCGGTGCATGCGACGGTCGCGGATATCGGGTCGCACCCGCCGAGCGACCTGTATCTCGTCGACCGGAACTCCGACGCGCCCATCCGGATCACGAGCGGCGCGTGGAGCGACCGGAGCCCGGCGTGGTCGCCGGACGGTTCGCGGCTGGTGTTCCTGTCCGATCGGATAACTCCCGGCCATCAACTTCCCTACACGATGATCCTCGGCGGTGAGCCGGTGCTCGCGGCACCCCTGCACGGCTCGGCCGAGGCGGTCTCGTGGTCACGCTCGGGCGATCGCCTGCTGGTGCTCGCGGCCGATCCCGGCTGTTACGGCCTTGACTGGAGCGCACGAGCCGTGCGGGGCGCCGAACCCGCCCCCGACCCCTGGGTGGTTCGGCCCGGCGGGGCCCGCCGGCGCCTCTTCGAGATCGACCTCGCGTCCGGCGACGTCACCGAGGTCGGGCCGCCGGGCATGAGCGTGTGGGAGTTCGACGGTGACCCCGACGACATCGTGGTCGCGCTCGTCTCGCAGGATCCGAGCACGGCGGGGTGGTACCGCTCGGTCGTCGCCCGGCTCGACCTCGCCGAACGCACCGCGCAGACCCTCTACCGTCCGACCTGGTCGCTCGAGGGGCTCGCGCTCTCGCCGGACGGGCGGCGCGCCGCCGTGGTCGAGGGCTACTCGAGCGACCCGGGGCTGCTGAGCGGCAGCGTGATGATCGTCGAAGTCCCCGACGGGACGACGACCGATCCCTGGCCGGGCCTGCAGACCGTCGGTCTCGTCGAGTGGATCGACGACGAGTCGCTCTGGTACGCGCTCTGCGACGGGACCGGGACGGGGTGCGGGCGGATCTCGCTCGACGGAGCCGTCGAGCAGCGGTGGCGCGGCGACGCGTTCATCGGCGACGAGGTGACCAAGCCGAAGTGTGCGATCGCCGACGGCGGCTCCGTCGTGTGGACCACGCATCAGGCGCACGGGCGTCCACCCGAGCTCGCGCGGTTCGATCACGAGCAGCAGGAATGGTCTCGGTTCACCTCGTTCAACGATGCCGTGATCGCCGACACACGGTTCCCCGACGTGCGCACGATCCGGTGGACCGCGCCCGACGGGATCGAGATCGAGGGCCTGCTGATGACGCCGCGCGGTACAGTGGGACCGCTGCCGCTGCTGACGCTCGTGCACGGTGGGCCCACCTGGAACTGGGGGGCCTTCTTCTCGGACTCGGAGCCGAACGCGGTCCTGCTCGCGAGCGCCGGCTACGCCTGCCTGCTGCCGAACCCGCGGGGGAGCATCGGCCGCGGTCACGCGTTCGCGCAGGCGGTGATCGGCGACTCGGGCGGGATGGATTTCCAGGACGTGATCGCCGGCGTCGACCACTGCATCGCGATGGGCATCGCCGACCGCGAGCGTCTCGGCATCTCGGGCCTGTCCTACGGCGGCTACATGGCCGGGTGGGCGGTGACGCACACCGATCGGTTCAGGGCGGCGGTCGCGATGTCGGTGGTCTCGAACTACGTCTCGTTCCACCTGACGTCGGAGGTCTGGATGTACGACGAGATGATCCTGCAGGGCGAGTGGACCGACCCGACGAGTCAGTACGTCGAGCGTTCGCCCGTGACCCACGCCCACCGGTGCCGAACGCCCACCCTCGTGATCCAGGGCGCGGAGGACCGATGCACGCCGGTCGGGCAGGGGTGGGAGCTCGCCAACGCGATCGCCGCCAGCGGCACCGAGGTCGAGTTCGTCGTCTACCCGCGCGAGGGCCACGTCCCGATGGAACGCGCGCACGCGCTCGACGCGATCCGGCGGACGCAGGCCTGGTTCGATCGCCATCTGCGCTCGGTCGACTGAACGATCTCGAGCGGACCGGTGGTCGCGCGGTCCGTGCCGAGGTGTGCAACGGCACCTCCCCTTCGTACCACCGAACACCGAAGCCGCGCCCTCGCCGGGCTAGGTTCGACGTGCTGCCAGGGCAGCCTCGACGAGGGGAGGGCACCATGAGCGCGAAGATCGAGACCGCACACGTCGGCACGTACCCGATCCCGGAACGGCGGCAGGTCGCGCGCGTGGGCGTGTCGGCGCTGGTGGCGATCGTGGCTGCGATCGCGGTCGTGGGATCTCTGAGCCTGTCGGGCGCCACGCCGTCAACCATCGCCTGCATGCCTCGGGTGGGCTGCGGCGAGATCCAACAGAACGGGCTTGACCCGGATGCGATCGAGACGTCGTTCTGGGCGGCGGGGGCCGGAGCGGCCTCGACGACCTGGTTCTCGTGGGCGCTCGAGCCCGTGGCTCCGGCCCTCGAGCATTTCCGGCACCCATCGGGCACGACCGCCGATCTCTCGTGGGCGCTCGAGCCGGTGTCGCCCGCACTCGAACACTTCCTGCATCCGACCGTCGGGACTAAATAGAAGGCCGGTTACGAAGGGGGCGCCCCGAAGGGGCGCCCCCTTGTTCGTTCCTCCGCTGCGGCTAGATCCCGGGGATGCGGAGCAGCAGCAGCTGTCCTCCTTCGCGCTTGTACGTGAAGTCGGGATCGCTGTTGGCGTCGATGAACGTGTCTGGACCCAGCGCCTTCTCCACCCACAGCGTATGCGCCTGGACATTGATCAGGAACGCGCCGGGGCCGAACGCCGCCGAGGCGTCGACGATCCCGGTTGTCTCCCATGCGCCCCAGTTGCCGGCGGGGCGCCCGTCGACGTCGGTGGGCCC
>DASXTX010000050.1:0-3062 GCA_036505195.1 Actinomycetota bacterium | reverse complement strand
CGAGCACGACGTCGAGAGCGTGCGTAGAGCACTCAAGGAGATGGAGGTCACGTATCCGGTCGTCGTCGACAACGACTACGCCGTGTGGGACGCGTTCGCCAACAACTACTGGCCGGCCCTGTACTTCATCGACGCGGAGGGACGCATCCGGCACCACCGGTTCGGCGAGGGCGACTACGAGCGCTCGGAGATCATCATCCAACAGCTACTCAGGGATGCCGGAGCAGAGGACGTGAGCGACGAGCTCGCGCCGGTAGACCCTCGTGGTCCCGAGGTCGTGGCGGACTGGGAAAACCTTGAGTCTCCCGAGGAATACCTCGGCTCACGGCGCGCTCAGAACTTCGACTCGTCCGAACGTTCGGGGTGGGGCGAGCATCGGTCGGACGAAGCAACGCGGCCGCTACGACGGAACCACTGGACGCTCTCGGGCAACTGGACGATGATGCCCGAGGCGGTGGCCCTGAACGAAGCGAACGGGCGCATCACGTTCCGGTTCCACGCCCGCGACGTCCCTCTGGTGATGGGGCCTGCCGCTCGCGAGATGCCCGTTCCGTTCCGCGTCTCCATAGACGGAGAGCCGCCGGGCCTCTCGGGCGGGAGCGACGTCGATCAGGACGGGTCGGGGCTGCTCGGCGAGCAACGGATGTACCAGCTGATCCGGCAGCAGGGTCCAATCGACGACCGGACGTTCGAGATCGAGTTCCTCGACCGCGGTGCGGAAGCATTCGTGTTCACGTTCGGTTGAGTCCGGCGTACATGGAAATGCATACGACCCACGGTGCATCTGGATCGGAGCCCGCATTGACCGCTTGGACCGATGAGGAGCACATCACTTGTCCGAAGGCGCAGGCAACGACGCTCCGCATCGTGCGGAACTGATTGGGGAGGACGATGAAGCACGCGAACCTCGGCACCCTCGACGTCGGCCGCATCGGGTTGGGGACGATGGGGATGTCCCACGCCTACACCGGAGCCGGAATCGACGAAGGGGAGTCGATCCGGACGATCCATCGCGCGCTAGATCTTGGTGTCACGCTCCTCGACACCGCGGAGGCGTACGGCCCGTTCACCAACGAGGAACTCGTTGGGCGGGCGATCAAGGACCACCGGGACGACGTCGTGCTCGCAACGAAGTTCGGCTGGATCTCCCACGTGCCGGGCGGCACGGGTCCCCTCGATAGCCGCCCGGGAAATGTTCGCCTCGCGGTCGAGGGTTCGCTGCAGCGGCTCGCCACCGATCACATCGACCTTCTCTACCAACACCGTGTCGATCCGAACACCCCGATCGAAGACACGGTCGGCGCGATGGCGGGACTCGTTGCTGAAGGCAAGGTCCGCCATATCGGATTGTCCGAAGCGTGGGTGGACACGATCCGTCGTGCCAACACCGTCCACCCGATCACGGCCCTGCAGTCTGAGTACTCGTTGTGGACGCGCGATCCCGAGGACGGCGTGCTGGCGGTCGTGCGAGAGCTCGGCATCGGGTTCGTCGCGTACTCGCCCCTCGGGCACGGCTTTCTCACCGGGCAGATCCGGACGACCGATGACTTCGCTGACGACGACTGGCGCAAGACGAACCCGCGCTTCATGGGTGAGAGCTTCGAGCGGAACCTGCGGATCGCCGACGAGGTGGCTGCGGTCGCCGCGGACGCCGGGGCGACGCCTGCGCAGGTCGCCCTCGCCTGGCTTTTGAGCAAGGGGGACGACATCGTGCCGATCCCCGGGACCAAGCGGACCGCACGCGTGGAGGAGAACTGCGCCGCAGACGGTATCGAGCTCAGCCCCGAACAGATCCAGAGGCTCGACAACCTCACCCCCGCGGCCGGTGGGCACCACAACGAGGAGCAGATGCGGCTGCTCGAGCGCTGACTCTCAGGTCCCGCGGTCTCGGGTCTCAACGGGGTCCCGACGCGCTGGGGCCCAGAGGCCGCCCTCATCCAGACCTCTCACTATCCCGATCCGCGGACAAGACACCTTGTGCGTAGGCCAATGGGGCGCCACCACGAGGAGCGGCGAGGACGAAATGAGCTCTCACCTGGGCTTTCAGTCTGCAAGGCTTCCCGGTGGTCGCCGTAGCTTCTGCGCCAATTGGGGGCCCGACGAGGCCCCATACGTGAGGCCATGTTTGGCTCGAATCCGTGTGCCCCGCTTGCAGGTTCGACTCTTGCCGGGAGCTCCCGCCCCTCCGACACGCCGTTGACCGGCTCGATGTCGCCGTATATGGTTAGCCACATGCCTAAGTATGTGTCGCTCGACCGGACGTTCGGCGCGCTGGCCGACCCGACCCGCCGCAGCATCCTGCAGCTCATCTCCACGGGCCCGGCGTCGATCAGCGAGCTGGCACGACCCTTCGGGATCGCCCTTCCCACGGTCCTGGAACACGTGCGCATCCTCGAGGAGACGCGACTGCTGACGACGGAGAAGGTGGGCAGGGTCCGGGAATGCACGCTCGGCCCAGAACGCCTCGACGAAGCTCGCCAGTGGATCGAGACGTTTCGCATGTGGGAACGGCGGCTCGACGGGCTCGAACGCTACGTCTCGACTCGCACGGGGCGACGCGCGTGAGCCCGGACATCCGCCTCCAGCGGTGGTTCGAGGCGCCCCTGGAGGTCGTGTTCGACGCGTACACGGATCCCGATGCGCAACGCGCGCTCAGGGCCGGGGACCTCGACTGGGTCGTGGAGTCCGAGTGCGATCTCCGTGTCGGAGGCGAGTGGGTCATCCGGTTTGGCCCGTCCTCGGCGCCCTATGTCGAACGGAATGTCTTCCACACCGTGGAGAGGCCACACCGCCTCGTCTACGCGTCGACCACCGAGTGGCCGGATGGATCGCGCGTCGAATCGCTGATGGAGATCAGCCTTGAGTGGCTGGATGGACGGACGCTCCTCACGCTCACGCAACGAGGGGTCCCCTCCGGCGACGTCGAACGAGGGTTCACCGAAGGCTGGAACGAGTTCCTGGACGGGCTCGTGGCCAGGATCCAGACTCGGCCCGGGACCTGAGCGGGCGGAGATGAAGGGGATGGCAGCGATGGGAAAGGTCACGTCCGAAGTCTCGATGTC
>DASXTX010000049.1:0-6150 GCA_036505195.1 Actinomycetota bacterium | reverse complement strand
ATCACCGGTCGATCCCAATGTGCGTTCCAGAGGTTCTTCTCGGCGCGCTCGACGTACCGATCGGCGCTCGCCTGATACGCACGCCGAGCCTCTTCGCCGAGGTCGACGGGTTCGTCGTTCGGCACGCTAGTGCCCTGCGGGAACGGCCTCGGCCCAGTTGCGGCCCCAGCCGATGTCGGCCCGCAGCGGCACGTCGAGCTCGTACGCGGCCTCCATCTCGTGCTTGACGAGCTCGGTCGCCCCCTCTACCCGCTCCTTCGAGACCTCGAAGACCAGCTCGTCGTGAACCGTGAGGAGCATCCGGATCTCCAAATCGGAGTCGCGCAGCGCCGCATCCACGCGGATCATCCCGAGCTTGAACACGTCGGCCGCGCTCCCCTGGATCGGCGCGTTCAGCGCCATCCGCCGGCCCATGTCTCGAACCCGCGGATTGGCGGCCTGGAGCTCGGGGATGTAGCGGCGTCGGCCGAGCAGCGTCTCGGTGAACCCCTCGGCCGCCGCCCGGGCTACCTGGCGGTCCAGGTAGTCGCGGATCTGCGGGAAGGCCGCAAAGTACGAGTCGATGAACTCCTGGGCCTCGTCCGGAGTGATCTCGAGGCGCGACGCCAAGCCGAACGCGTTCATCCCATACGCGAGCCCGTAGTTGATCATCTTGGCTCGGCTGCGGGTGGCGGGATCCACCTGGTCCTCCGGGAGCCCGAACACCCGGGCAGACGTCGCCGTGTGGATGTCCGCCCCCGACCCGAACGCGGCCTTCAGACCCTCGTCGTCGGCGAGATGTGCCAGGACGCGAAGCTCGATCTGGGAGTAGTCGGCGACGAGTAGGACGTCGCCCTTCGAACCCGGGACGAACGCCCGACGGATCTGGCGACCGAGCTCGCCGCGGACCGGGATGTTCTGCAGGTTCGGGTTGGTCGAGGACAGGCGCCCGGTCGCCGCTCCCGTCTGGTTGAAGGTCGTGTGGACGCGCCCGTCCCGCGGATCGACCTGCTTGGGCAGGGCGTCGAGGTACGTCGAGTTCAGCTTGTCGAGCTCGCGCCAGGACAGGATCGCGTCGACGATCGGATGCACGTCGCGGAGCTTCTCGAGGACGCTCGCGTCGGTGGAGAGCTGGCCCTTGGGCGTCTTCTTGCCCGGTGAGAGCTTGAGCTTGTCGTACAGGATCGCCCGGAGCTGGGGCGGCGAGTTCAGGTTGAACTCTTCCCCGGCGAGCTCGTGGATCCGAACCTGCAGCGACGCCATCGTGTCCCGCACGCCCTCGGCCATCTCCTCGAGGTAGGCGACGTCGAGGGCGACGCCGTTCGCCTGCATCCGAGCCAGGACCGAGGACAGCGGGAGCTCGACCTCGTCGAGCAAGCGGCGGAGCCCGGCCTTGTCGATGCGTTCGTCGAGCACGGGAGCGAGCAGCGCCACCGCCGCGGCCTCGGCCGCGGTCCGTCGCCACGCGTCGCCGAACAGCTGGCCCTCGGCCTCCTCGGCGACCGAGCCGAGCATGTCGGTCCCGAGGTACTGCTCGCTCAGCGGTTGGAGCTCGAAGCTCGGGGCGGCCGGGTCGAGCAGGTACGCCGCCAGCATCGTGTCGGTCCGGACGCCCTCCAGCGACAGGCCCTCGGCGACGACCGCCGTCTCGAGATCCTTGGCGTCGTGGATCCACTTCGGCACCTCGTCCTCGCCGAGGACCGCCGCGAACGCCTCGAGGTCCTGCACGTCCGCGAAGGCGGCCTGCCCCCCGCCCATCGAGACGGCAACGCCTCGCACCTCGCGGTCCTCCAGATCGAGCCGGATCGCCTTCGGCCCGTCCGCCGCGACGAGGGCGACCGCCTCGGCCACGTCGACCTTGCGAAGGTCGAGCTCGGCCACCTCGACGGCGGGCTTCGCGCTTCGGCCCACCTCCTCGAGCCGCTCGAACAGCGTTCGGAACTCCAGCGAGGTGAACAGCCGTCGCACGGCCTCCAGGTCCCACTCCCCCATCACGGCGTCCTCGGGATCGAGGTCCACGTCGACGTCGGTGTTGAGCTCGGCCAGCTCCTTGTTGAGCGCGAGCTGGTCGCCGGCCGCCGAGATCGACTCCCTCAGCTTCCCCTTGAGTTCGTCCGTCCGGGTCAGCAGCTCCTCGACCGAGCCGAAGTCCTGCACGAGCTTGGACGCCGTCTTCTCGCCGACGCCGGGGACCCCCGGGATGTTGTCCGAGGCGTCCCCCTTGAGAGCGACGTAGTCGAGGTACTTCTCCGGCGGGAGCCCGAACCGCTCGGTCACCGCCTCGACGTCGTACCTGCGGATGTCGGAGATGCCCTTGACGTTGAACATCACGGTCAGCCCGGGACGCACGAGCTGGAAGAAGTCCCGGTCCGCCGTCACGATGACCACCTCGATGCCCAGTTCGAGCGCGCGCAGGGCCAGCGTCGCGATCGCGTCATCCGCCTCGTGGCCCGCGATGCCGATCACCGGGATGCGCAGGGTCTCCAGCACCTCGACGATCAGCCCGAGCTGCTGGCGGAACTCGTCGGGTGTCTCGGGCCGGCCCGCCTTGTACTCCGCGTACTTGTCCAGCCGCACCGTCGGCTTGCCGACGTCGAACGCCACCGCGATCAGGTCCGGACGCTCCTCCGCAAGAAGCTTGATCAGCATCGACGTGAAGCCGTAGACCGCGTTCGTCACCTGGCCGGACGTCGTCGCCAGCGAGGGTGGGAGCGCGAAGAACGCGCGGTACGAAAGGCTGTGGCCGTCGAGGAGGAACAGCCGCCTCGGCGGATCGGCGGCGCGAGGGGTCACGCGCGGCATCCTAGCGCGGCTCGACGACAGGCATCGCTTGTGCGGATCTCGTTCGGCGACGTCGAGCTCCGAACGGATATCCGCTGGTCGTGACGCGACGGCGAAGGTTCCACGGCCTCTCCGAGACGTACATCGCAAGCGCGCCGTCGTTTGTCACTCTTTCTTCGTCGTGAACGCGCGCGCCGCTACCAGCAACGTCGCTCGGATCGCCTTGCACCCCAACCGTTCTCATCGCGTTGACAGGCCCAAGGCACGTCGCTACATTTCGCACCGGTCCCGAGCGGCCGCTGGGACCGGGAGGCGGCAAGCGCCTCCGCGGAGGTGGATCGGAGGAGGGGGCGCGAGTCCTCGAATCTGTTCCACCGAGACGGAGGAGGCGCCGGTTCCCGGGAAGTCCGGGTCGCTTGGGGCCACCTTTTGACGGGTCGGGGAACCGAGTAGACAACGCTCGCGTATGGGGAAGGCGTGAGCGGGTCCAAAGGTTCCTCGGCCCGTCGATCCGTGTCCCGGAGCGCATGCGGGCGACACGGATCGGAGATCGAACCTCCTCCGACTCACTCCGACGCGATGACGATCACGCCCTTCATACCGAATTCCGCCAGGTGGATCTCGCAGAAGAGCTCGTAGCGACCGGGGGCGAGCCGGTCCGCGATCGCGCCGATCACCACCTGCTCACCGGGCCGCACGTCCCGTGAGATCCCGAGCGCGGGGATCGTCACGTTGTGCAGGTTCCTGCCCTGGTTCCGGACGATCAGGTCGCGCCCCGGACCGATCGGCAGCGTGGGATGGGCGTCGTGGAAGTGGTAGTCGATCGCCGTTACGACGTAGGGACGGTCCTCCTCGACCAGGAACGCCGACGCGAGGACCAGCGCGACGACCGCGACGGCGAGCGCCAGCAGACGGGTCGAGGACGAACGCATCGCGCCCGGTCTACAACACCTTGGCCAGGAACTGGCGGAGGCGCTCGCTCTGGGGGTGGTGGAACATCTCCCGCGGTTCGCCCTGCTCGGCGATCCGGCCCTCGTCGAGGAAGAGCATCCGCGTCCCCACCTCGCGGGCGAAACCCATCTCGTGTGTGACCACCATCATCGTCATGCCGTCGCCGGCCAGCCGGATCATGACCTCGAGGACCTCCCCCACCAGCTCGGGGTCCAGCGCCGAGGTGACCTCGTCGAACAGCATCACCTTCGGCTGCATGGCAAGCGCTCGGGCGATCGCAACCCGCTGCTGTTGCCCCCCCGAGAGCTGCCCGGGGTAGGCGCTGGCCTTGTGCCCCATCCCTACGCGCGCAAGCTGGTCCATCGCCCGGTCGTGGGCCTCGTCGTCCGACAGGCCCAAGACCTTCTCGAGGGCCAAGGTCACGTTGTGGAGCGTGGTCATGTGCGGGAATAGGTTGTAGGCCTGGAACACGATGCCGATGTGCGTCCGGACCTCGTTGAGGTTCGCCCGGATGTCGGTGATGTCCCGATCGTCGAAGAAGACGCTGCCCATCGTGGGAACCTCGAGCATGCTGACGCATCGCAGGAGGGTGGACTTGCCTCCGCCGGAGGGGCCGACGACCACGACGACGTCACGCTGGTACATCTCCAGGTCCACGCCCTTGAGGACGTGCAGGTTCCCGAACCACTTGTGGACGTCCTCCATCCGGACCAGCGGCTCCCTGGCGCCCCGGGCGTGAGCCGAACCGGCCGGTTCGGTCACCCGCCGGCCCCGGCGATCCCGACCAGACCGCTCCGCAGACGCTTCTCGGCGGCGTTGACCAGGCGGATGAGCGGGAGCGTCACGATCAGGTACGCGATCGCGGCCACCGTGAAGAAGGTGGCGTTGAACGTAGCCGATGCACCCTCCCTGGCCGTCGTGAAGATGTCGTACTCGCTCTCGACCAGCCCGAGGACCACCACGAGCGCCGTGTCCTTGATCAGGATCACGAACTCGTTCATCAGCGGGGGGATCACGCGACGGACCGCCTGGGGCACGATCGCGTAGCGCATCGCCTGGACGTAGCTCATCCCCAACGAACGCGCGGCCTCCATCTGTCCGCGTTCGATCGACTGGATCCCGGCCCGGAACACCTCGGCGGCGTAGGCGCCCGTGTTCAGCGCGAACACGATGATCGCCACCACGAGGCCCGAGATCCGGATGCCGAACCCGAAGAGCAACAGGAAGTAGCCGGTCGCCAGCTGCCAGATCAGCGGCGTCCCGCGGAAGAAGTTGATGTAGATCCGCGCCGGGGCCCTGACGGCCCGCCGCTGCGAAAGCGCGAGGATCCCGAGGACCAGGCCGATCACGATGCCGCCGAGCTCGCCGGCGAACGCCATGATCAACGTGTTGCGGGCTCCCCGTACGAACGCGCCCCCGTATCCCTGGAGATCCGCGAAGTTGAGGAAGTGCTTCGCGAACAGCCCCGGGCTGGCCGATCGGAACCACAGGATCGCTACAGCCAGGAGCACCGCCTGTGAGCCGAGCACGGCGCCGGTGATGGCCTGATCGCGCCGTCGCTTGCTGTCCATGCGGCGGTACGTGGAGGCTCCGAGCACCAGCGCGAAGCCACCGAGGCCGATCCCCAGGTAGAGGGCTCCCGTGGTGAGGGGGTCCTCGAGCGCCTCGACGATGCTGCAGACGCCGATCGCGCCGTTGTCGGTGGGCGAGATCTCCTCGTCGATACAGTTCTGCGTCAGGACGCGATCGGAGAGCGCGTAGTTCACCTGCGAGACGACCATGCCCAGGGCGATGACCACGAGCGAGGCGATGCCCAGCGCGAAGATCGTGGCCGGCAACGGGGCCGTCGGACCTCGGACGTCCGGGGCGACCTCGGGCTCGAACGTCGGAGCTTCCACCACCGCCATGCTCCACACCTCCCAGGATGAAGGGGCCCGCGCGAGTTCGCGCGGGCCCCTCCGACCGAACCGTTCGTCAGGACGTCGGCGCGAACTCCGGCGGCAGGGAGTCGGGCGGGAAGTACGTCCCGTAGATCGTTGCGTACGTCCCGTCCGCGACCATCTGGGCGAATACCGCGTTCACGGCCTCCCGCAAGTCGGGGTTCGAAGGCGAGAAGGCGAGGCCGTAGTGCTCGTTCGTGTCGATCTGCTGGACGACCTCGAGCGCCGGCAGGTCCTTGACGATCTCGACCGATGCTGTTGCGTCGTTGATAACGCCGACCACGTTCCCCGCCTCGAGATCGCGGAAGGAGTCCGGCGACGACGTGAACGTCTTGAGATCGACGCCCTGCGGTACGAGGTTCTCCTCCGCCCAGATCTTGCCCGTCGTGCCCTTCTGGACGCCGACGACGTCGCCCTGGCCCAGCTGGTCGGTGGAGGTGATGTCCGGGGTCTCCTGCGTGTTCACCGTGAGGGACTGCAGCGCGTTGTAGTACGGGAC
>DASXTX010000048.1:0-3226 GCA_036505195.1 Actinomycetota bacterium | reverse complement strand
CGCGAGCACCCTCCCCGCCCACGTCCCGTGACGCCGGAGCGGCAGCGGATGTGTCATCACCTCGTCGCCCTCGCGCAGCTCCGCCACGCCGGAGCCTGCCGCTGCGACCGTCCCGGCCGCCTCCGTCCCGAGCGCCATCGGGGCCGGGCCGCCGATCTGCCAGCTGCCGATCCTGACAAGCTCGTCCCAGTTGCCGATGCCGGCGGCGGCGACGTCGATGAGGACCTCGCCTGCGGCAGGCGTGGCCAGCTCGTCCACCTCGAAGATCTCGACGGGCTCGCCGAGTGCTGTGATTCCGGCCGCTCGCATCCTATTCGGTGCAGGTTACTGGCGTCGGTCATGCGGCGCGTGCCGAAGATCACTGCCGAACGCTCAATCTGGGGGATTCACGGCTCCGAATTAGGACTGAGATGAACACCACGCACAAGCTCGACGAGGTGGCCGCGCCTGAGATGACCGCCAAGGCGTGGGACGATTACCTGCGCCGGTGCGGGGCCGGGGCGTACATCTCGGCACGGTACGGTTCTTCCGTCCGCGACATGACACTCACTTCGTGTCCGGATCGTCTGGACCGGGCAGCCGCCAATCGATTACGAGCCGTTCAGGCAGGTCTGCCTCAGGTGGCCTGAACTCACGGAGCCAGCGCTCGTCACCGAGGGATCGGCGTCGGTCAGCACGACGAAGAACGCCACCTTCCCGATTCCGAGCGCGAACCGCGGCCACCAGGACCATGTGCCTCCCTTGTGCCTGGTGACCAGGTGAGGCACCATCGATAGGTGGTGTCGGGAGCTTTTTCGAGGGGACGTTTGCTCCTTTTCACTTGCGTCGTGGCCGTCTCGCTCCTCGTCGGGCTCGCCGTTTTCCGATTCCTTGTCGCCGAGTGGTCGCCGGGCGCGGGCTGGGTGCGCGTCGGATCGATCCAGGACGTCCGTTCCCAGGGAGTGGTCTCGCTCCCCGAGATTCCGGCCTACGTCGTGGTCGACCCGCCACAGACGCCGATCGCGCTCCTAGCGCAAAGCACCCATCTCGGCGAGAGGCTCATCTACTGCCGATCGTCGGGGTGGTTCGAGGACCCGGCCCACGGCACGAAGTTTGACCGGGTGGGCAACTACGAACTCGGCCCCGCACCTCGCGGCCTCGATCGACTGGCGACCCTAGTGCAGGACGGCGTCGTTTGGGTGAACCCAAACGAGGTCATGCTTGGGTCGCCGCGAGGATCAGACCACATCAAGCCAACCGGTCCCTTCTGTTCAACGTGAGGCCCGACGAGCTCGAGCGCCGAATCCGAGAACGTCTGGACGCCCTCGGTCCTGCTCCCCGCGCCGAGCTACTCCACGTCCTCATGCTGCCCGACTTCGAGCGAGCCGACCGGATAGGAGTTCTGGGGCTACCCGGAGAGTCGCGCCTTCGCCGAGCTCGTGATCGACAGCGAGGAGGACCGGACGCTCCGGGCGGTGCTAGTCGGGATACTGCGAGAGATGGAGCGGAGGTAGCGGAGGGCCGGGGAGCGAGTCGGCTTAAGCCGCGTTTCGTCAACAGAGGCTGCGCTTGCGCCCCATTGACCCGGGCGAGCGCTAGGAGGGCAACGATGAGAGTGGTAGTGGAGACAACCCACGGAGATGCTGCGCCGACAGTTCAAACATTCGCCTACGCCAACGAACGCGGACGCCATCCATCACTCGAAACGCTCATCGAGCAGGCCATGAGCGTTATCGACCGGGTGTCGAAGGGCGCTGACCAAAAGGGCAGCGTGACCTTTCGGGCGAACAACGATTAGCGGTACGACCGCAGAGCCTGACGGAGGTAGGCGGACGACCAGCCTTGGAGCGGTCGCCGACCTTCGACGGTCCCGCTCTCCTTTCTCCGCACGTGGCAGTCCTGAGCTATGCTCGCCCAGCAATGCTTCCGCCGTTCGACCATATGAAGGACCCACGTTTCACTCAACCGCCGAGCGAGCCGAACTGGCGGAAGGTGATCCTCGGCTTGGCAGCCATCGCAATCGTGGTTGTCCTCGCTGTCGCGGTCGGCGCGGTCGTTCGATGATGCAGCCCCAACTTCCCTGCACGCTCAAGGCTTGAGAGCAGTTGCGTCCTGACGAACTCGAGCACCGACTCCGCGAGCGCCTGGACGCCCTCGGCCCTGCTCCCCGCGCCGAACTTCTCCACGTCCTCATGCTTCCCGACTTCGAGCGGGCCGACAGGATCGGAGAGTACTGGGGCTACCCGGAGAGCCGAACCTTCGCCGAGTTGCTGATCGACTGGGAGGAGGACCGGGTGCTGCGGGCGGTGCTCGTCGGGATGCTGCGGGAGCATGACCGGTGAGCCGAGAATGGGTCATTGACCCAAGCCAGACGGCCTCGCCTGCCGATACTAGTTCCGTGAAGTTCGAAGGAGACATCGCCGCATTCGAGGCCGCGTGCCTCAAGGAGATTCGCGAGAGTCTTGAGCGGTGCGAGCGTGCCGACTACGACTGCAGCCCGTTCCGGACGCTCGTCGCCGTCGAACTTGAAGGTACGTACCCCGATACCGCGGTAGTAGTCACGTATCGCTACAAGCCCAGATACGACCCGAAACAGGAGGAGTTGCGGGCACCCTTTCCCGTATGGTCGGAGGAGGAGCGGTACTTCATGCCGTTCGCGCCGTTCAGCGACGAAATGTGGAGCGAGGCTGGGGAGCAAGAGGTGTTCCTTTGGTTCATCGAGCCCGACGGACCGGACTAGCGGACCGTAGGGGACCTTTCGAGCTCCTGATCGACTGCGAGGAGGACCGGACGCTGAGGGCCGTACTCGTCGGGATGTTGCGGGAGGCCGCCGAAGCCTAGCCGCTGGGCTCGTCGGCGGAGCTTGACGCCGGTCCACTGGATGGCGGCGTCCTTCGCGGCTCTCGAACCCCAGCGCCTCCTCCGTTCGGAGGATCGCCGCGCATCTTGTTGAGGGCGTTCCGTAGCTGGGACTGCACGGTCTTGTCGCCTATGCCTAGCCTCTGTGCGGTCTCGCGGAAGGTGTAGCCCTCGGCGGTGAGCCGCAGGACCTCTCTCTCGCGCAGTGTGAGCCGCGCTCTGGATGTCGGCATCAGGCCAAATAGGCTAACGCCTTCCCCTGAACGATTCGTCGACGAGGCGGCACTCGTGAGCGATGCGGTCGAGTTCGTGCCGGCGTCAACAGCCAACAGGTCAGCGAGACGTTCTACCTTTGCCGCATGGCTCGCCGAGAGCGCGAGATCCTCGA
>DASXTX010000047.1:0-2808 GCA_036505195.1 Actinomycetota bacterium | reverse complement strand
CCGCGCGGGTGGCGGCGATCGTCCGGATCACCTCCAGCGGACGAGCACCTCCTCGACGGCCTCTCGGCCCCGTGGGGGGACGCGGCCCGAGCGTTCGGCCAGCGCCAGCGCCAGGTCGGCGAGCGTGACGTAGGGCCGGACCGCGTGGGGGGCGTTCTCGGCCAGGGCCTCGAGGTTGCGCTGCAGGGTGGTCGCGTCCCCGCGGACGGCCGGGCCGGTGAGCGCCTCGGCGGCTCCGACCCGATGGACGTTCGCGAGCGTGGCGTCCTGCAGGGGCGTGAGCGCGGCGAGCGGGTCGGGTACCCCGGCCACGCGTTCGAGGTCCTCGGCGAGGGCCGTCACCGTGACGACGTAGTTGGACGCGAACACGGCGGCCGCGTGGTACAGGGGCTTGCGTTCGTCGGCGATGCGGAACGGGTGCCCGCCCGCGTCACGAGCCAGGCGTTCCCCGAGCGCGTGGCCCTCCTCGTCGAGGGCGGTGACCGCGAACGACGCGCCGGGGATCGCCTCGACGGCCGACTCGACGGTCGGACACGTCTGCAGGGGATGGACCGAGAGCGTCGTCGCGCCGACGGACGCCGCGGCGGCGAGCGCGTCCAGACCCGTGGCGCCACTCGCGTGGACGACGGCGCTCGCGGATCCGAGCGCGCCCGCCTCCGCCATCTCCCGGCACACGGTGGCGATCACGGCGTCGGGCGTCGCGATCACGACGATCTCGGCGCCGGTCGCCGCCTCCACCGCATCGGCGACCGGCACGCCCGGGAGGAAGCGCGCGGCGCGTTCGGTCGTGGCCGGTCCGCCGGCGACCGCGAGGATCCGATGTCCGGCGCGCCGCCAGAGCACCGCGAGCGAGGTCCCGACGCGGCCGGCACCCACGATCGCGAGATCCATCGTGGGAGTATCCCGCTCAGGGGATCCAGACGATCGGCCCCGACGGAGCCGGCGCACCCGCGGGCAGGGGCAGACGATAAAGCGAGTCGTCCCGCGCGACCGAGAGTCGGCCCTCCGCCGACAGGTACAGACGGCCGGCCGCGTCGAACGTCGCGTCGAGCCCCGGATCGGCAGGCATGACGAACCGGGGCACCCGGAGCCCCGAACCCGACCCGGCGTCGAGCACGAATACGCCCTTCCGAGCGCCGAGCGTCCCCACGAGCGCCACGCGGCCCCCGTCCGCGGTCCACGCGAGGATGCGTTCGATCACGAGGACGTCGCGGCCGTCGCCCACCGTCACGGGACCGCCGATCCCCTTCCACCCCAGCAGGGTCCCGGCGCCGGTCGAGGGATCGCCGCGCGAGGTCCGCGGCTCGGGCGTGAGCAGGAACGCGGACGGGGGCTTCGCCGAGATGACGCCCACACCGTCGAACATCAGGTGCGGCACCCCGACCGAGCCGGTGAGGTAGACGCTGAGCCGGTCGCCCGAGGCGGCGGTGAAGTACGTGGCGGCCGCGCTGCGGCTGAGCGAGAGCACCGGTCCGCAGAACCCCGGATCGTCGAGCGCCCACTCGATCTTCTCGGTCAGGACCGTCACCAGGCGGATGCGGACCGGCGCGCATCCCGCCGCCGCTCGCCGCCCGTTGTGGGCGAACACGAGGCTCGCGCCGCCGGGCCCCCACGCGACCAGGTCGCCGTGGCCGAGCGCCACGGCCTCGGCGTCGGGGGCGACGCTCCGCAGGACCGAGACGGCGACCTTCCGGCGATCGGTCCGGCGCTCGACGCCGACCCACCCCGAGCTCGCACCGGACGCGTCGACCAGCTCGTCGATCCCTCGCGGCACCGTCGGGCCCGGCGCGGCGACGCCGGCGAGCAGGTCGACCACCCACAGCCTCACCCGACCGTGGTCACGGGCGAGGTAGACGAGTGTCCCGGCACCAGCCTGGTCGCTCCGGGCGGTCGGCGAACGCGTGGGGGACGGCTCGCGGGCGATCACGTCGACCGAGATCACCGCCACCAGCGCGAGCACGACGGCGATCGCGATGGCCGCGCCGCGCGGGGCCGAACGCTTCGTCGGGTCCTCGCCGAGGTGCGCCTCGTCGTCCTCGACGACGACCGGGCCGCGTCCGACGTCTGCTCGATCGGGGCGATGCAAGGGCGCCCCGCACGAGGGGCAGGTCGATCCTCGCGCGCGACCCTGCCAGTCGCAGCGGAAGCAGACCGTCTCCATCATCTCGGCCCGCTCATCTCGGCCCGCTCATCCCGACTCCCTCATCCGATCGGCAGCGGCGGGGCGAACGGGCGCACGCCGAAGACCCCGTCGGGCGAGAGCCGGTGCGACGACAGTCGCCGGCCGCCGGGGAGCATCGCGTCGGCGTCCAGCTCACCGAGGGGGACGAGGACGAACCCGCGCTCGTGCATCCGAGGGTGTGGGATCACGAGGTCGGCCTCGTCGACGGTCTGCTCGTCGTACAGGAGGATGTCGACGTCGATGGTCCGAGGCCCCCAGCGTTCGGCTCGGATGCGACCGAGCGAGTCCTCCACACCGCGGGCGGCGTCCAGCAGTTCGCGCGGCGAGAGGGTCGTGTCCACCTCGATCACGGCGTTCAGGTACGGCGGTTGCGGCGGCCCGACGGGTTCGGTCTCGTAGACCCGCGACGAGCGGACCACGTCGATCCCCTTCGTCGCGTCGAGCTCCCGCGCGGCGGCACGCAGGTGCTCGAGGCGGTCACCGATGTTCGAGCCGAGCGCGAGGTACGCGGACGTCCCCACGTCACCGCTCGACGGTCGCGGCCGCCGCGATGCCCTGGACCTCGTTCGAACGCGCGGCGGCGGGCTTGTGCACGATCGCGATGACCTTCACGACGCCGTCGAGCG
>DASXTX010000046.1:0-4410 GCA_036505195.1 Actinomycetota bacterium | reverse complement strand
GTCGACCTCGTCGACGAACTGGCAGTGCGGGACCACCTGCGCGGCGAGGCCTCCGGTGGCGACGACCGTGGCGCTGCCCCCGAGCTCCTTGCGGATGCGCTCGATCATCCCGTCGGTCTCGGCCGCGGTCCCGAAGATCAGACCGGACTGGATCGCGTCGACGGTGTTCCGCCCGATCGGCGATCTCGGCGCCTGGAGCTCGACCTGCGGCAGCCGCGCCGTCTCACGCGACAGGGACGCGTTCGAGGTCTGGACGCCAGGCGAGATCGCGCCGCCCAGGAACTCCCCCTTCTCGGTGACGACGTCATACGTCGTAGCGGTCCCGAAGTCGATCACGATGCAGGGACCGCCGTACCGGCTGAACGCGGCGAGCGCGTTCACGATCCGGTCCGCCCCCACCTCGCGCGGGTTGTCGGTCTGGATCGACAGCCCCGTGCGCGTCCCGGGTTCGACCACGACCGGGGGGAAGTTGAAGTACCGCGTGACCATGTCGCGCAGCGCGGTCGTCGAGCCCGGCACGACCGAAGAGATGACGACGCCGGTGATCTCGTTGGAGAACGAGAGCCCGGTCTGGTCCAGGAGCCCGGCGAAGAGCACCGCGAGCTCGTCCGCCGTGCGTTCGGTCTCGGTCGACAGACGCCACTGGTGCTCGAGCTCGGAGCCGCGGAACACCCCGAGCACGGTGTTCGTGTTCCCGACGTTCACGGCGAGCAGCACCCGGCGTCACCTCCCTGACCGGCCATCCTGCCATGCCGCGACGCGGCCCGACATCCGTCGGCCCACGGGCCATCCGTCATCGCCTCACGACGAGGGAAGCAGGAGCGTGTCGATCAGCCGCACCCCGCCGAAGCGGGCGGCGACGAGCGCTCGGGCCGGACCCGCGATCGCCGGCAGCTCCTCGAACGTGTCCTCGTCCACGACGGCCACGTAGTCGATGCGCGCCTGGGGCGTGGCGCCGATCTCCCGAGCCATCGCGGCCACGAGCCTCCCTACGTCGCGCTCGCCGGCGCGCGCGAGCTCGGCCGCCTCCGAGAGCGCGAGGAACAGGCAGGTCGCGGCCTCGCGCTGCTCGGGGGACAGGAGCCGGTTGCGGCTCGACAGTGCGAGCCCGTCGGCTTCGCGCACGACCGGGCCGCACCGCACCTCCACCGGCAGCGACAGGTCGCGGACCATCCGCCGGACCACCGCGAGCTGCTGGGCATCCTTCTCGCCGAAGTACGCTGCGCAGGGCCCCACCGTCTCGAACAGCTTGGCCACGACGGTGGCCACCCCGCGGAAGTGGCCGGGTCGCGACGCACCTTCGAACCGCTCCCCGAGGGGCCCGGGGTCGACCATGACCTCGGGCTCGCCGCCCGGATACATCTCGTCCACCGACGGCGCGAACACCAGGTCGACACCTTCGCGTTCGGCGGCGCCGAGGTCGGCCTCCTCGTCGCGAGGATAGGTCTCGAGATCGCGCGCATCGCCGAACTGCAACGGGTTCACGAAGATCGAGACGACCGTCAGGTCCCGCTCGTCCTTCGCGCGGCGCATCAGCGAGCGATGGCCTTCGTGGAACGCACCCATCGTCGGGACGAACCCGACGGTCCTCCCCGCGGCACGCGCGGGATCGCACGCCGCGCGGGTGGCGGCGATCGTCCGGATCACCTCCAGCGGACGAGCACCTCCTCGACGGCCTCTCGGCCCCGCGGGGGAACGCGGCCCGAGCGTTCGGCCAGCGCCAGCGCCAGGTCGGCGAGCGTGACGTAAGGCCGGACCGCGTGGGGGACGTGCTCGGCCAGGGCCTCGAGGTTGCGCTGCAGGGTGATCGCGTCACCGCGGACGGCCGGGCCGGTGAGCGCCTCGGCGGCTCCGACCCGATGGACGTTCGCGAGCGTGGCGTCCTGCAGGGGCGTGAGCGCAGCGACCGGGTCGGGCACCCCGGCCACGCGTTCGAGCTCCTCGGCGAGGGCCGTGACCGTGACGACGTAATTGGACGCGAACACGGCGGCCGCGTGATACAGGGGCTTGCGTTCGTCGGCGATGCGGAACGGGTGCCCCCCCGCGTCGCGAGCAAGGCGTTCGCCGAGCGCGTGGCCCTCCTCGTCGGAGGCGGTGACCGCGAACGACGCGCCGGGGATCGCCTCGACGGCCGACTCGACGGTCGGACACGTCTGCAGGGGATGGACCGAGAGTGTCGTCGCGCCGACGGACGCCGCGGCCGCGAGCGCGTCCAGACCCGTCGCGCCGCTCGCGTGGACGACGGCGCTCGCGGATCCGAGCGCGCCCGCCTCCGCGATCTCCCGGCACACGGTGGCGATCACGGCGTCGGGCGTCGCGATCACGACGATCTCGGCGCCGGTCGCCGCTTCCACAGCATCGGCGACCGGAACGCCCGGGAGGAAGCGCGCGGCGCGTTCGGGCGTGGCCGGTCCGCCGGCGACCGCGAGGATCCGATGTCCGGCGCGCTGCCAGAGCACCGCGAGCGAGGTCCCGACGCGGCCGGCACCCACGATCGCGAGATCCATCGTGCGAGTATCCCGCTCAGGGGATCCAGACGATCGGCCCCGACGGAGCCGGCGCACCCGCGGGCAGGGGCAGACGATCGATCGAGTCGTCCCGCGCGACCGAGAGTCGGCCCTCCGCCGACAGGTACAGACGGCCGGCCGCGTCGAACGTCGCGTCGAGCCCCGGATCGGCCGGCATGACGAATCGGGGCACCCGGAGCCCCGAACCCGACCCTGCGTCGAGCACGAACACGCCCTTTCGAGCGCCGAGCGTCCCCACGAGCGCCACGCGGCCGCCATCCGCGGTCCACGCGAGGATGCGTTCGATCACGAGGACGTCGCGGCCGTCGCCCACCGTCACGGGACCGCCGATCCCCTTCCACCCCAGCATGGTCCCGGTTCCGGTCGAGGGATCGCCGCGAGAGGTCCACGGCTCGGGCGTGAGCAGGAACGCGGACGGGGGCCTCGCCGAGATGACGCCCACGCCGTCGAACATCAGGTGTGGCACCCCGACCGAGCCGGTGAGGTAGACGCTCAGCCGGTCCCCCGAGGCGGCGGTGAAGTACGTGGCGGCAGCGCTACGGCTGAGCGAGAGCACCGGTCCGCAGAACCCCGGATCGTCGAGGGCCCACTCGATCTTCTCGGTGAGGACGGTCACCAGGCTGATGCGGACCGGCGCGCATCCCGCCGCCGCGCGCCGCCCGTTTCGGGCGAACACGAGGCTCGCACCGCCGGGTCCCCACGCGACCAGGTCGCCGTGGCCGAGCGCCACGGCCTCGGTGTCGGGCGCGACGCTCCGCAGGACCGAGACGGCGACCTTCCGGCGATCGGTCCGGCGCTCGACACCGACCCACCCCGAGCTCGCACCGGACACGTCGACCAGCTCGGCGATCCCTCGCGGCACCGTCGGCCCGGGCCCGGCGACGCCGGCGAGCAGATCGACCACCCACAGCCTCGCCCGACCGTGATCACGGGCGAGGTAGACGAGGGTTCCGGCACCAGCCGGCTCGCTTCGAGCGGGCGGCGAACGCTTCGGGGACGGCTCGCGGGCGATCACGTCGACCGAGATCATCGCAACCAGCGCGAGTGCGACGGCGATCGCGATGGCCGCGCCGCGCGGGGCCGAACGATTCGTCGGGTCCTCGCCGAGGTGCGCCTCGTCGTCCTCGACGATGACCGGGCCGCGTCCGACGTCTCCTCGATCGGGGCGATACAAGGGCGCCCTGCACGAGGGGCAGGTCGACGCTCGCGCGCGACCCTGCCAGTCGCAGCGGAAGCAGACCGTCTCCATCATCGTGGCCCCCTCATCTCGACTCCCTCATCCGACCGGCAGCGGCGGGGCGAACAGGCGCACGCCGAAGACCCCGTCGGGCGAGAACCGGTGCGACGACAGTCGCCGTCCGCCGGGAAGCATCGCATCGGCGTCCAGCTCACCCAGGGGCACGAGGACGAACCCGCGCTCGTGCATCCGAGGGTGTGGGATCACGAGGTCGGCCTCGTCGACGGTCTGCTCGTCATACAGGAGGATGTCGACGTCGATGGTCCGAGGCCCCCAGCGTTCGGCTCGGACGCGACCGAGCGAGTCCTCCACACCGCGGGCGGCGTCCAGCAGTTCGCGTGGTGTGAGGGTCGTGTCCACCTCGATCACGGCGTTCAGGTACTGCGGTTGCGGCGGCCCCACGGGTTCGGTCTCGTAGACCCGCGACGAGCGGACCACGTCGACCCCCTTCGTCGCGTCGAGCTCCCGTGCGGCGGCACGCAGGTGCTCGAGGCGGTCACCGAGGTTCGAGCCGAGCGCGAGGTACGCGGACGTCCCCACGTCACCGCTCGACGGTCGCGGCCGCCGCGATGCCCTGGACCTCGTTCGAACGCGCGGCGGCGGGCTTGTGCACGATCGCGATGACCTTCACGACGCCGTCGAGCG
>DASXTX010000045.1:0-34027 GCA_036505195.1 Actinomycetota bacterium | reverse complement strand
CGGTGCGCGGAGATCACGGGCTCGATGGCACGGCTGTTCGCCGGCGCCGGCATCGTCGCCGACTCGGAGCCCGAGGCCGAGCTCGACGAGACCGAGCGGAAGTTCCGGGCCCTGCTCGATGCGCTGCGCTGGGGCTGAGTCAGTCGCCGGCTGAGTCAGTCGCCGGCCAGGTCCATGCCCAGCGGCGCGGTCTCGGAGCCGAACCCCGCGCGCCCGTAGAACGAGACCGACCGGGGCGTGGGCCAGACCACGGCCTCGGCCGCCTCGTGCTCGCGCGCGAACGCCATCGCGGCATCCAGCAGCCGGGCACCGACGCCCTGGTCGCGGAGCGCCGGTTCGACGTACACGTTCGTCACGTAGGCGATCGGACGCTCCCAGCGGCCGCGGCTCGGGTGCGGGATCTTCTCGACGAGCTGGAGCCACGCGCAGCCGACCAGCCGGCCCTCGTCCTCCGCGACCCACGCCCGCCACGGCGCCCCGTCCGCGAGCACGTCGGTCGCGAACGCACGGAACTCCTCGGCGAACGCCTCGAACGTCGACGACACCGGCGTCCCGTGTTCGACGCGGAAGTCCCACCGGAGCCGGGCGAGCTCGTCGGCATCGGCGGGGGCGGCCGGGCGGATCGTGGTCATCGTTCGGCCGTGCGGCGCAACAGCACCGAGTGCAGCCCGACCCCCACGCTGACCGCGAGGACGACGGCGATCACGAGGGCGGTGACCTCGCGACCGGGGAGTTCGAACCCAACGAGGTTCTCGCAACGCTCAGGGCCCCCGGGGACCGCCGAGCACCTGACGGGTGTGAGCGCCACGTAGATCGCCGTGGCGACGATGACCGCGATGAGCGGCGGCCACAGCACATCCCGCCGCTGGCGGACCGGGCCGACCGCGAGCAGGACGATCCCGACGAGCAGGAACGGGAAACCGATCGATGCGAGCCCGAGGATTCCGAACGCAAGGCAGACAAGCGCGGCCCCGTAGTAGGCGACGGCACGTTGCTGCTCGGTCATCCAGCTCGATGCTACGACCTGAGGGTTTCGGCAACGGCGGCGTGGACCTCGGCGTGCAGCTCGACGTTGCGCGCGCGGTCGATCGGCACCTCGACGACGTGGACCCCTCCGGCCGCTCGCGCTCGTTCGACCGCGGGGATCAGATCGGCGGCGCGTTCGACCAGGGCGTGTCCGGCCCGGGCGGCCTGGCAGATCGCGCCGAGCTCGAGCCCGTGCGGCGTCGCGAACAGCTCCTCGAACTCGGGCAGCTCTCGTTGCGGGAGGAACGAGAAGATCGCGCCGCCGTCGTTGTTCGGCACGACGAACACGACGTCGTACCCACGGGGCGCGCTCCAAAGCAGGGAGCCGACGTCGTGCAGCAGCGTGAGGTCGCCACAGAGCGCGGTCGTCGGCGAACCCGCGGTCGAGACGCCGAGCGCGGTCGAGACGAACCCGTCGATCCCGCTCGCTCCACGGTTCGCGAGGACCCCGAGGCCGTCGCGCGGATGCATGTACGCGTCCAGGTCCCGCACCGGCATGCTCGAACCCACGACGAGTGTGCCGTCGTCGGGGACCGACGCGGCGACGTCGCGTGCGATCCGGCCCTCGAACGGCTCCTCCCACTGGTCGACCATGGCATCGACGGCGTCGCGTGCGCGCCCGTCCGCATCGGTCCAGGTCCTGAGCCACTCACTCTCCCCAGCTGGCTCGGATCCCGACAGCAGGTCGGGCACGAACCCCGCCGGCTCGGCACGGAGGGTCCAGGCGGCCTTCCGGTGGGGATCGGCGACGAGGTGGTCCTGGTCGACGATGACGAGCCTCCCCGCTCTGCGGACGAGCTCGAGCGCGGCCCTCGATGTCGGGGCCGCGCCGAACTGCAGCACGACCTCGGGGACGTGCTCGTTGGAGAACCTTGCATCGGCGAGGAGGAACTGACCGGCGGAGAGCGCCCCCGGCACGCGGAGGTTCGAGGTCGGTTCGGCCAGGAGCGGCCATCCCGCCCGGGCCGCGAGATCGGGCAACGTCGGCGGCGATTCCCGCATCGATCCCGCCAGGATCAACCCGTCCGTCGTCGAGGTGAGCTCGCGCTCGAGGGCCTCGACCTCCTCGGGCTCGGCGGCGGCGGACAGCGTGAACTCCGTCCCTGACGGCGGCGACGCCGGCAGGACGTCGTGGGCCCCCACCAACGGCTCCCGGAAGGGCAGGTTCAGCTGCACGGGGCCGGGTGGCAGCCCCATCGACGCCCGCGTGAGCCCGAGGACCAGGTCGTGCCAGGTCTGCTCGTCGGCGGCGTCGCCCGGAACGGGGGCATCGACTGACGCCCGGACGTATCCACCGAACAACCCGACCTGGTCGATCGTCTGGTTCGCGCCGACGCCGCGAAGCTCCGGTGGACGGTCGGCCGTCAGGAGCACCAGCGTCGCGCGGGCCTGCGACGCCTCGACGACGGCCGGGAGGAGCTCGGCCGTGGCGGTACCGCTCGTGCAGGCCACGGCGACCGGTCGTCCCGTCGCCTTCGCGATGCCGAGCGCGAAGAAGCCCGCGGAGCGCTCATCGAGGTGGACGTGCACCAGCACGTGTGGATGCCGCGCGAGCGCGAGTGCGAGCGGCGTCGAACGCGAGCCCGGCGAGACCGCCGCGTGTTCCATGCCGAACCGCACGAGGTCGTCGACCACCCACCAGGCCGCCGCGAACGCCCGCTCGGCCTCGCTCACGCGCTCGCCCCGGCGATCCACAGACCGAGCGCGAGCAGCGCGCCGAACACCACCTGCAGCCGTGCGGTGTCCACCAACACCGGGACGAGCTCGCGACCGGCGGCGCGCCCCACCCGTTCGAACGGCCGGATCGCGACGGCCGCCGCGCCGAGCGCGAGAAGGGCCCAGGGGGGGAGCCCGCTCCCCTCGTCGAGCGCCTCGACCACGGCGCCGAGCACGACCGCCCCGAACGCCGCGACCACGCAGACGCGATAGAGCGCGCGTGTTCGGGGGTCGCCGATCCGAACGGCGAGCGTGCGCTTGCCGGCGACGGCATCGGTGGGGATGTCGCGGAGATTGTTCGCGACCAGGATCGCGACGGCGAGCAGGCCGACCGGCACCGCCGCCCACCACGCCGCGGCCGGGACCGTCTCCGCCTGGACGAACGCGCTCCCCGCGGTCGCCATCAGGCCGAAGAACACGAAGACCATCACCTCGCCCAAGCCGAGCTCCGCATACGGTCTCGGCCCGCCGCTGTACAGCCAGAGCGCGAGCATCGCGAGCGCGCCGATCGGCACGAGCCACCACGTCGTCGCCGCGGCGAGGGCGAGCCCGGCGACGCCGGCGACGAAGATCGCCAGCAGCGCCGCGAGCAGGACCGTCCGCGCCGGTGCGAGCCCCGAGGACGTGAGCCGGGGAGGGCCGAGTCGATCGGGCGTGTCGACGCCGCGCACGCCGTCGTGGAAGTCGTTCGCGAGGTTCACGCCCACCTGGAGCCCGAGCGCGACCAGGAGCGCCGCCACGAACCGCCAGGGCACGAACGCGCCGGCGGCGGCCGTCCCGACGACGACGGGGGTGACGCCGGCCCCGAGCGTCCGCGGCCGCGCGCCCTCGACCCAGACGCCGAGACGGCTCACGGCCGCTTCGGGAACCTCGTGAAGTCCGGCGCGCGCCTCTCCACGAACGCGTCCCGTCCCTCCTGCGCCTCCTCCGTCATGTAGTACAGGAGGGTCGCGTCACCGGCGAGCTGCTGCACGCCGGCCAGCCCGTCCATCCCCGCGTTCGACCCCGCCTTCAGCAGGCGCAGGGCCAGCTGGCTCATCCGCAGCATCTCGCGGCACCACGACACAGTCTCGGGTTCGAGCCGCGCCAACGGCACGACGGTGTTGACCAACCCCCAGGCGAGCGCGGTCGGCGCGTCGTACTGGCGGCAGAGGAACCACACCTCCTTGGCGCGCTTCTCGCCGATCTGCCGCGCGAGCAGGTTGATCCCGTATCCGCCATCGAACGACCCCACCCTCGGCCCGGTCTGGCCGAACCTCGCGTTGTCCGCCGCGATCGTGAGGTCGCAGCACAGGTGCAGGACGTGGCCGCCGCCGATCGCGTACCCGGCGACCATCGCGACCACCGGCTTGGGGAGCCGCCGGATCTGGACCTGGAGGTCGAGGACGTTCAGGCGCCCGATCCCGTGCTCGTCGACGTACCCGTCGTCACCCCGGATCCTCTGGTCGCCGCCGCTGGAGAACGCCTCGGACCCCTGTCCGGTGAGGATCACGACCCCGATCTCGGGATCGTCGCGCGCGACGTCGAACGCCCGGATCAGCTCGCGGACCGTGAGCGGGCGGAACGCGTTGCGTACCTCGGGCCGGTCGATCGTGATCTTGGCGATGGCCTCCGCGGCCTCGTACCGGATGTCCGTGTACTCCCCGGAGCTCACCCAGTTCGGTAGCGAGGTGTCCGACGTCATGACTGCGCACTCCTAGAGCGAACACTCGAACGATCTGGGCTAGCCTAGCGGATGTGTCGGCCCTCGAACACGTGTCGATGACCCCGGGCGATGTCGTGGCCGTGTCACTGGAGCCGGGGCCTGCGTGGTTCGACCTGGTCGGCGAGACCTGGACGGCCGGCGCTGCCCTCCTGCCCATCGACCACCGTCTTCCCCCCCGCGAGGCGGGCGCGCTCCTCGAGCGCGCCCGGCCGACCGTCTCGCTCGACGCCTTCGGGGCGCGGCGGATCGGTGGTGAGGCGGTCGATCCCGAGATCGCCCTGATCGTCCACACGAGCGGGACGGGCGGGGCGCCGAAGTTCGTCCAGTTCGACCGCCGGGCGATCGACGCGGCGGTCGAGTCCTCGGCGTCGGCGCTCGGAGCCTCCGCCGATGACCGCTGGCTCTGCTGTCTCCCGCTCGCGCACGTCGGGGGTCTTCTGGTGCTGCTGCGGGCGGTCCTGCTCGGCGCGCCCGTGACGATCAACCCCGGGTTCGACGCCGGCGCGGTCGCGGCCGAGCGGGGTTCGGCCTTCACCTCCCTCGTCCCGACGATGCTCGGCAGGCTCCTCGCCGCCGGCGTCGAGCTGTCGGCGTTCCGGGCGATCCTGGTCGGCGGGGCGCACCTTTCGCCCGACCTGCGCGCAAGCGCGGAACACGCCGGCGCGCGCGTCGTCGAGACCTACGGACTCACCGAGACGTGCGGGGGGGTCGTGTACGACGGGGTGCCGCTGCCGGGGACCGAGATGCGGATCGACCCCGCGGGGGGCATCGAGCTCCGGGGGCCGACGCTGATGCGCGGCTACCGGTTCGACCCCAGGGCCACCGCGGCCGCGTTCTCCGAGGACGGATGGCTTCGGCCCGGCGACGCGGGCGAGATCGACCGCGAGGGTCGCCTCCACGTCGTGGGTCGGTTCGACGACCTGATCAACACCGGAGGGGAGAAGGTCTGGCCCGACGAGGTCGAGGCGGCGCTCCGCGAGCACCCCGGCGTCCGAGACGTGGCCGCGGGCGGCCGCCTGGATCCGGAGTGGGGCCAGCGCGTCGCCGTGTGGGTCGTCCCGGCCGATCCCTCCGACCCCCCCTCGCTCGACGAGCTGCGGGCGTTCGTCGCGCGCACCCTCCCCCGCCACGCGGCGCCGCGCGAGCTCACCTTGGCGGAGCGGCTCCCGAGAACCGCGTCGGGCAAGCTTCGGCGGGCTGCGTTGCCGCGGGATTGAACGGGAATAGGCTCCGGTTATCCTCGGTGGAGGAGTAGGTCAGCATGGTCGACGAACGCACCACCATGATCTTGGGATCGGGGCCGGCCGGGTACACGGCCGCGCTCTACGCCGCCCGGGCGAACCTTCGCCCCGTGCTGGTGAAGGGTCTCGAGGCCGGCGGTCAGCTGATGCTGACCACGGACGTCGAGAACTACCCGGGGTTCCCCGACGGCATCCTCGGACCCGAGATGATGGACGCGTTCGAGAAGCAGGCTGCCCGGTTCGAGACCGAGATCGTGGCGCAGACCGTGACGCGGGTGGACCTGTCCGAGCGCCCCTTCGGCGTGTGGGCCGGCGACCTCGAGTGGCGTGCCCAGACGCTGATCCTGGCGACCGGCGCGAGCGCGCGATGGCTCGGTGTCCCCGGCGAGGAGACCCTGCGGGGGCGCGGCGTGAGCGCCTGCGCCACGTGCGACGGGTTCTTCTTCCGCGATCGCGACCTCGTCGTGGTCGGTGGCGGCGACACCGCGATGGAGGAGGCGACGTTCCTCACGAAGTTCGCGAGCTCGGTCACGATCGTGCACCGTCGCGACGAGTTCCGCGCGTCGAAGATCATGCAGGAGCGGGTGCTGTCGAACCCGAAGATCCGCGTGGTCTGGGACGGCGTGGTCGAGGAGATCCTGGGCGACGGCGCGGTGACCGGCGTGCGCCTGCGGAACGTGCCGACGGGCGAGACGAGCGAGCTACCGACCGGCGGCGTGTTCGTCGCGATCGGGCACACCCCGAACACGGACCTCGTGAAGGGACAGCTCGAGCTCACGGACGCCGGCTACGTCGTCGTGCAGGAGCCGACCACACGGACGAGCGTCCCCGGTGTGTTCGCGGCCGGTGACGTCACCGACCTGATCTACCGTCAGGCGGTCACGGCCGCCGGCCAGGGGTGCAAGGCGGCGATCGACGCGGAGCGGTTCCTGGAAGAGCAGGCGCACCGAACGGGTTGAACGGTACGACGAGATCGACGACGGAAGTTTCGAAAGGATGGATGCAAGGTGGCGATGATGGGTGACGTGACGGACGCCGACTTCGAGGAGCGGGTGCTCGGCTCCCAGAGCGTGGTGCTCGTGGACTTCTGGGCCGAATGGTGCGTCCCCTGCCACATGGTCTCGCCGGTGGTCGAGGAGATCGGCCGGGACAAGGGCGAGGCGCTGCAGGTGGCCAAGCTGAACATCGACGACAACCCCGACGTCACACGGCGCTTCGGGGTGATGAGCATCCCGACGCTGATGCTGTTCAAGGACGGCGAGGAGATCGCTCGCGTCGTGGGCGCCCGAGGCAAGGACGCGCTGCTCAAGGAGATCGACCCGCACGTTCCCGCCGCCTAACGCGGCCCCACCGCGCCTACGGTTGCCGGACCGCCTCGGTTCCACGGAAACTCCGGTCGTGGACCTCATCCGAACGGGTGCGCGAGGCGAGGACGTTCGCGACGTGCAGCACCGGCTGCTGGGAGCGGGGCTGCGCATCGAGCCCGACGAGCTCGACGGGACGTTCGGCGACTCCACCGAGGCGGCCGTCCGTGAGTTCCAGCGGGCCCGAGGGCTCCCGCCGGACGGGATCATCGGCCCGGACACCTGGGGCCAGCTCGTCGAGACCGGCTACCGGCTCGGCGACCGCACCCTGTACCTTCGCTCACCGGCCTTCCGCGGGGACGACGTCCGCGAGCTCCAGCGGATGCTGAACGCCCTCGGCTTCGACGCCGGCAAGGAGGACGGGATCTTCGGGCCGCGCACCGATCGCGGCGTTCGCGAGTTCCAACGCAACGTCGCGTCCGGCGTGGACGGGATCGTCGGCCTGGACTCGGTCCACGCGATCAGCCGCTACCGGCCGCCGGTCGACGCGCCGAGCCGCGCCGTGGTGCGCGAGGGCGAGGCGGCTCGCGGACCCGGGCTGGCTCTCGCCGGCTCGACCATCGCGATCGACCCCGACCGCATCGACGCCGACGAGCTCGACCTCGCGCTGGCGATCGCCTCGGAGCTCTCGGAGGAACTCAGGCGGCTCGGTGCCCGTCCGCTCTTGCTGCGCAAGGGTTCCGATCCAACCCCGGTCGACGAACGCATCCGCCGCGCGAACGCCGGCAACGCCGCCGCCCTGATCTCCATCGCCCTCGGCTCGGGTGAGCAGGTGGAACGCGGATCCGCGTGCTTCCACTACGGGACGCCGAGGACGCACTCCCCCATGGGACGCAGGCTCGCGGCGTCGATCCAGCACGCGCTCGTCCGCCGACTCGGCCTGCCCGATTGCGGGCTCCACCCGCGCTCGATCGCGATCCTACGCGAGACCCGCATGCCGGCGGCACGCGTCGAGCCGGCCGTCGCGCTCGACGAGCTCGACGCGTCCCGCATCGCGGAGACGGCGTTCGCGGGCGACGTGGCACGCGCCATCGCGGACGGGGTCACCGCCTTCTCGCGACCCGCGCCCGCGGATATCGCCCGCTCGACCTAGCTCGGCGCCGCTCGCTGGCCACGTCGGCCGGGCGCTCGGCGAGCGACCGCCAAGAGCACGAGGCCGAGCACGAACCCAAGCGCGAGCGCCTTGCCGGCGCGCCGCAGCTCGGCGTCGGAGGGAGCCTCCATCGGATGGGTATCGTACGGCGGTGGGGTCGCTCGGCTACAGCCTGATGCTGGAAGGTCAGGAGGGCGTCACCTGGTCGCAGTGGCTCGCGATCGCGCGCACGTGCGAGCGGCTCGGGTTCGACGGTCTCCTCACGTCCGATCACTACCTGTCGGTCGTGACCACCGAGGAGCCGGGGTCGAACGACGCCTGGACGCTCCTCGGAGCCCTGGCCGCGAGTACCGAGCGCCTCCGGCTCGGCACGATGGTGTCGCCCGTGACGTTCCGCCTCCCGGCGGTGCTCGCGAAGGCCGCGACGACGGTGGATCGGATCTCGGACGGTCGGGTGCAGCTCGGGATGGGCGCGGGGTGGTGGGACCTGGAGCACCGGTCGCACGGGATCCCCTTCCCACCCGCACCGGAACGGTTCGAGATGCTCGAGGAGCAGCTCGAGATCGTGCACGGGCTGTGGTCCGAGGATGTCTTCTCGTTCGAGGGGCGCTACTACGCGCTCGAGGAGTGCCGTTTCCTGCCCAAGCCCGTGCAACGCCCCCATCCTCCGATCGTGGTGGGGGGCAAGGGGGGACCGAGACTGGCACGCTTGGTGGCGCGCTGGGCCGACGAGTTCAACCGCGTCGGCGGGACGCCGGACGAGCTGCAGGCGTCGATCGAGCGGGTCACCGACGCGCTCGATCGGCAGGGTCGAGACCGCGCGAGCGTGGCGATGTCGTTCATGACGTGGGTGTTCGTCGGCCGGACCGACGACGAGTGGCGCCACCGGGCCGATCGCGCTCGGCGGATGGATCCGACCGCCGGATCGCTCGAGGAGTACCTCGCGGACATCTCGCGCGACTGCATCGTCGGGACCGTCGAGCAGGCGATCGATCGGATGAACGAGTACGCGGCTGCGGGCGTGCAGCGGTTCGTCCTGAACCACGAGCTGTTCGACGATCTCGAGCAGATCGAGCTCTTGGGCCAGGAGATCATCCCCAAGGTCGGCGCGTAGCCGCGTCGCGGGGCGCCGGAGACTGTTGTAAACCCTTGCAGTGCAACGCTTATGACGACGTGCCGGCTATTCCGGCGCTCGGCCCGGACCCGAGCCGATGATCTCTGAGACGATGCGCTCGAGATCGTCGGCCGAGCCGAACTCGACGACGATCTTGCCGCGCCGCTTGCTCATCTGGATCGTGACACGCGTCGCGAGCTGCTCGGAGAGCAGCTCCTCCACCTCGGCGAGCGGGTTCTCCTGCGGTTCCGGCACCGCGGCGAGCTGCGCCGGCCGCTCCGCGTGCGACGGATGGTCGATGTAGTTGCGGACGAGCTCCTCGACCTCCCGCACGGACACGTCCTCCGCCGCGATGCGGACGGCGAGCGTGCGTTGCGCCTCGGCGTCGCCGAGCGAGAGCAGCGCGCGACCGTGACCGGCCTGGATCCTCCCCTCGGCCAGGAGCTGCTGCACCTCCGTCGGGAGCTGGAGGAGACGGATGGTGTTCGCGATGTGCGATCGCGACATCCCCAACCGCTCGGCGAGGGTCTCCTGCTTGAGACCGAGCTCTTCCAGGAGCTCGCGGAAGGCCTCGGCGAGCTCGATCGGGTTGAGGTCCTCGCGGTGGATGTTCTCGATCAGCGCCTCGCGGAGCGATTCCGCGTCGTCGCTGTCTCGGATGACGGCGGGCACGGTCGCGAGGCCGGCGAGCTTCGCCGCCCGGAGCCGCCGCTCCCCCGCGATCAGCTCGAAGCCGTTCCCGACCTTGCGCACGACGATCGGCTGCAGCACGCCGACCTCGCGGATCGAGAGCGCGAGCGCCTCGAGCGCCTCGTCCTCGAACGTGGTCCTGGGCTGCCGGGGGTTCGGGGCGACCGCCTCGACCGGGATCTCGAGCAGACCGAACCCCTCCTCGACGGCGCCCGGGAGCAGCGCCGACAGCCCCCGGCCGAGACCTCCTCGTTTCATCAGGTTCCTCCTCTGCGGAAGAGACCGCGCCGGCGTTTCCTGCCCGGATCGGTCGACCCCCCTTGGTCGAGCTGCATATCGTCCTCCGGTTCAGCCTGCGTTCGGTCGCCGTTCAGATCCGCCAACTCCTCGACGGCATCCCTGGACCCCTGGTCGACGGTCGGACTCGGCTCCGCGGGAGAGTGTGAGACGCCCTCGGCGTCGGTGGGCGCTTCAACGGTTCGAGGCGGCTCGACGACGCGAGGCGCCTGGGTGGCCTCGTCGCCGGGCACGGCCCCAGGCTGGGCTGCGTCCGCCGCCGCTCCGGCCCCGGGCTGTTCCGAGTACGCCGACGGACCGTCCCGAAGCTCGCCGGAGACGTCGCCGGAAGCGTCGCTGGAGGGGTCGCCCGAGGCGTCGCCGGGCAGGTCGGCGGCGGGCTCGCCTCGGAGGTCGGGCATCGCCGGCACGTCGTCGTCGGCCGAGACGGGCGCCGCCGGTTCGCCCCGGTTCGGGGCGGTCTGATCCTCGGGACCGACGAGCGGGCGCGGGGCCCTCCCGGGCTGTGCCTCGGGTCGGGGGATCACGACGCTCGGGACGTCGTCGACGTTCGGGAGTGGGCTCTCGTCGGGGAGGCGGGAGGCAACCTCCTGCGCGAGGTCCCGGTAGCTCTCGGCGCCCTTCGAATGCGGGTCGTAGACGGTGATCGGCTGCCCGAAGCCCGGCGCCTCGGAGAGCCTCACGGTCCTGGGGATGATCGTCCGGTAGACGCGGGCCCCGAAGTAGCGGCGGACCTCGGCGACCACCTGTTCGGAGAGCTTGGTCCTGGGGTCGAACATCGTCATCACGATCCCGGTCAGACGCAGGTCGGTGTTCACGTTCTGCTGCACCAGGCGCACGTTGCGCAAGAGCTGGCCGAGCCCCTCCAGCGCGTAGTACTCACATTGGATCGGCACGATGAGCTCCTCGGCCGCGGCGAGCGCGTTCACGGTCAGCAGGCCGAGCGAGGGTGGGCAGTCCAGGAACACGAAGTCGAAGGCGTCCTGCTTGAGCGGCTCGATGGCCTTCTTCAGGCGCAGCTCGCGGGAGAACTGGCTCACGAGCTCGATCTCCGCCCCGGCGAGGTCGATCGTGGACGGGATCGCGAACAGGTTGTCGATCGGCGTCGGGACGATGGCGCGCTCGATCGGCGCCTCGTCCGCAAGCACGTCGTAGACGGTGACCTCACGTTCTTCGTGACGGATCCCGAGCCCGGTCGAGGCGTTGCCCTGCGGGTCGAGGTCGACGACGAGGACCTTGTAGCCGAGCTCGGCGAGGGAGGCCCCCAGACTGACCGCCGTGGTGCTCTTGCCCACGCCACCCTTCTGGTTGGCGACCGCGATGATCCGCGCCCGACCGGGGTGCCGGGCGTCCGGGTTCGAGGCCGCCGAAGAGCGGCCGACGGCCTTCGAACGACGTTGCGCGGCAGTCGGTTGCGTCCCTGAAGCCTCGGTTGCTCGTGTGGAGTCGGGCGTCGGCTTGGAGGACGAACGAGCTGCCCGAGAAGAAGAGGGCTTCGTCACTGACGAGTCATGATAACCAGGGCACCTGCGCTTTCAAGCACGGGCGTGCGCAGCACCTCCAGGATCGCGGAGCCCTCGGGTGCCACAGGGACCGTCGTCTCACCTCCCGCGAAGTAGACGAGCCGTCCGCCGGGTCGCAGGATCGCACGAGCCTGCGACCAGGCCTCGTCCAACGGCGCGAAGGCCCGCGCGAGGGCGACGTCCACTGGGCCCGACATCTCCGCGACTCGACCGGCGAAGACGGTCGCGTTCGACACACCCAACTCGTCCACCACGAGCTCGAGAAGGGCCGCTCGCCGAGGACGGCGCTCGACCAGCAGCATCCGAAGCCGGGGGAGCGCGATGGCAACCACGACACCGGGGAGCCCGGCGCCCGAGCCCAGGTCCGCGGCCAGGTCGGCGCCCTCGACGACCGGGGCCGCTCGGAGGCTATCCAGGATGTGGCGTTCCCGGATCCGGGTCGCGTCCGATGGGGAGACCACGCCGAGCGGGATCGCACGGTCGGCGAGCAGCTCCTCGAACCGAGTCAGCCGTGATGCCTGCGACGGATCGAGCACAACGCCGAGACTCCCGGCCTGGGCTCGGAGGGCCTCGGTGTCGCTCATCGGTGTTTCACGTGAAACGACACCTTGAGGTCGGCCGCGAGGCGGCTACCTCGTTCGATGGATGACGACGCGCCGTTCCGCACCCTCGCCCTCACTGGAGCTGTCCACTCCGTCGACCTCGGCCACCGCCGTGTGGACCATCTTGCGGAGGAAGGGGTTCATCGGCTCGAGCGTTTCCGAGCGACCGGTCCGGGCGACACGGAGAGCGATCTCGCGCACCCGCGCGGAGAGTCGCTCGATCTGGCGTTTCCGGTAGTCCTCGATGTCGACGACGACCCGCGCCGGGAGACCGGTCCGCTGGCCGATGGCCACGCGGGCGAGCTCCTGGATCGCCTCGAGCGTCTGGCCATGTCGGCCGATCAACAGGCCCATGTCCTCGTCGTCGGGTTCGGGGCCGATGATGTCCACGTACATCGTGCCGTCCTCGAACGCCGGCTCCACGGTCGCGGTGATGCCCATCCGTTCGAGCATGCCCTCGAGGAACTCGGTCGCGATCTCGGCCTGTTCGTCGAGATCGTCCTCACTCAGGTCGCCGTTGGGCTTGACCCGCGAGCGGACGACCACGATCGCCTCCTGGACGCCGACCCCGAACACGCCGGACCGAGGCTCCTGCACGACCTGGACGTCGGCCTCCTGTTCGCTGAGACCGAGCTCGCCCAGGGCGGCCTCGACGGCCTCCTCAACGCTTGGGGCGCTTCTTCGGATCTCCTCCACGGCCGTTGCCTCCGGACCCTGTTCCCTTCGGGTTGGACCCCGGCTCGTTGGGACCGGATCCGGTCGAGCCGCCGGTCCCCCCCTTCGGCCCGGGTGGTTTGGGGTTCCCGGGCTTCTTGCTGCCCGGCTTCGGGGTCGTGCCGCCTCGGAGCTGACGCTGCTGCTCGGCGCGCTCCATCATCGAGGACAGGAACCCCTTCTTCTCGGCCTTCTGAGGCTTGGACTTGGCGTTCTCGGCCAGCTGCTCGGCCGTGGGCCGGCTCTTGAGCATGAAGTACTGCTGACCGATCTGCCACGCGTTCGAGGTCGTCCAATAGAGCACGAGCCCGGCGGGGAAGAAGATGCCGAAGACGCCGAACAACACCGGCATCACCTTCAGGAGCGCCTGCTGCTGCGACGAGGCGCCGGGCGGGGTGGCCTTCTGCATCTGGCGCTGTTGGTAGAACGTGGTCGCGAACATCAGCGCCGCGAACACGTAGTAGGGGATCCGGTCGACCACGTCGCTCCCGCAGTCGACGGGGTACGCGAGGTCCTGCCCCGTGGGACTCTTTGCGGCGAGCGTCGCATCGGGGTTGCCCGCGTGGATGGCCGAGCAGAGCAGGTTCATGCCCAGGAACGAGGTGCCCGAGGTCGGCCCCGGGAGGTCCAGGGCCTCGATCTGCGCCTGCATGGTGATCGCGTCGCCGTTGGGATCGCCGGGGGGCAGCGTTTCGGGGATCTGCTGCGACACGGCCGCGTACAGGCCGCTGTCGGTGGGGACGTGGATCGGATGCTGCGGCCACCGCAGCACCGAGTACATCGCGATCAGGATCGGGAACTGCAGCAGCACCGGCCAGCACCCCGAGAACGGGTTGACCCCGTACTCCTTGTAGAGCTTCATGATCTCTTCCTGCTGACGCTGCTTGTTCCCCTTGTACTTCCCTTGGATCTGCTTGATCTTCGGCTGCACGATCTGCATATGCTGCATCGAGCGCACCTGCTTGATCCCGAGCGGGAGCAGGATCAGGCGGATCGTGACGGTGAGCAGGATGATCGTGACGCCGTAGTTGGGGATGAAGTCGTAGATCTGGGCGACTACCCAGCCGAGCGCGTCGAGCAACGCCTGCCACGGGGCGAGCGCGATCATCGGCCAGGCTCCGAGTGTATGACGGCGTCATATACTGGCGATCGAGCCGGCACGGGCACGTGATCGACGCCGCCGGCCGTGAACGGGCCGCACCGCGCGATCCTCCAGGCGGCCATGATGGTGCCGCGCACCGCTCCGTGCAGCCGGATCGCGTCCTCGGCGTAGCGCGAACACGTGGGGTAGAAGCGACACTGCCCGCCGAGCCATCCCGACAACGTGACACGGTACAGCCGGATGAGGCCGAGCAACGCGAGCCGCGCCGGCGCCCCCGCCTTCCAGGCGATGCGGTGCACGTGGCTCACGTCCGGATCACCTGCGCGCGCGAGAGCAACTCCGCAACCTCCGCCACCAGCTCCTGTGTCCGGGCTCCGACGATCGCGGCCCTTGCGACCACGACAACGTCGTATCCGTCCACGACCTCGTCAGCGAGCTCGCGCCACGCGGCCCGGAGGATCCGCCGGGCCCGGTTGCGGAGCACCGCGCCACCGATCCGCCGGCCGGCAACGAACGCTGCCGACCCGGCCCCGGGGGCGACAAACACTACCACCCGTTCTCCGTGAAATGCCTGGCCGGAGGACAGGGTCCGAGCGACCCGATCCGCGCTCGTCGACGTACCTACGCGGACAGCCGCGTCCGGCCCTTCGCGCGCCGTCGAGCCAGGATCGACCGTCCCGCCCGGGTCCGCATCCGCACGCGGAAGCCATGCTTGCGGTGACGACGGCGGTTGTTCGGTTGGTAGGTTCGCTTGGACATCGCGATCTTCCTCAGTCGTCGCGCTCGAACGAGAGGCGTCCGGGCGGTTCGCGAAGTATAGCCGAGGTTCTCCCACGCCGGACCCCTCGCCGGAGACCGGCCTCGACGGGTTCGATGCACGAGAAAGTGTGACAAGAGGCCCCTCCGACGGGGCGGTGGGGAAAACCGCGGTGCTATAGTCCGGCCTCGTTCCCCGGGGGCGTCGACCTTCACCACGAGACGCCATCTCTTCCCCCAAGAGTTTCCACAACTGTGGAAAGGCGCTGTGGATAGCTATGGCGATCGCATCGTTCGAGGAAGCCGCTGAACGGACCTGGGCGCACGTCGTCGAACGCGCACAGGAAGAGCTGACGGAGAGTTCGTTCTCGATGTGGTTCGGAGGCGTTCGCGCCACGAGCCTGCACGACGGGGTGCTCGAGGTCGTCGCGCCCTCTGAGTACGTGCGCGACTGGCTCGCCAAGCACTACGTCGGGTTGATCCAGGACGCGGCCGCCGAGGCGCTCGGCCTCCCCGTCAGGATCGAACTGGATTCGGCACCCCCCGAAGACGTTGCACCGCAACGTGAACCGCCGGACCCGCCCGAACACAAGCCGATGGCGGAGCGGGCGGCGTTCGGCGCCCCGGGCCTGCCCTTCCCGAACTACACCTTCGAGACCTTCGTCGCGGGGCCGTCGAACCGGTTCGCGCATGCCGCGGCGATGGCGGTGGCCGACACGCCGCCGTCCAAGGCCTACAACCCGCTGTTCATCTACGGCGGCGTGGGGCTCGGCAAGACCCACCTGCTCGTCGCGATCGGGCATCAGATGTTCGGGCTGTCCCCACGTCTGCGCGTGAAGTACGTGACGAGCGAGAGCTTCATGGCCGAGTTCATCAAGGCGGTGCGCGAACGACAGGGCTACCAGTTCGCCGCGCGGTACCGCGACATCGACGTGCTCTTGGTCGACGATATCCAGTTCCTCGCCAAACGCGAGGAGACCCAGACCGAGTTCTTCCACACGTTCAACGCGCTGCACCAGAAGGACCGCCAGATCGTGATCGCCTCGGACCGACCGCCGCAGGAGCTCGGCATGGAGGAACGCCTCCAGTCGCGGTTCCGCCTCGGCCTGTGCGTCGACGTGCAGCCACCCGACCTGGAGACCCGCATCGCGATCCTGCAGCTGAAGGCCCAGCGCGACGAGCTCTACGTCCCCGACGACGTGATCGAGTTCATCGCCAATACGTTCGACCAGAACATCCGCGAGCTCGAGGGCGCACTCGTGCGGGTGGTGGCGTGGGGCGACCTCACCGGGCAGCCGATCACCAGCGAGCTCGCGGAGCAGGCGCTCGAGGACCTGCTGCCCCAGGCCGAGGCCGAGATCCCGCCCGACCTGATCTTGGAGGAGAGCGCTCGCTACTTCGGCCTGTCGGTCCAGGACCTGATCTCGCCGAACCGCTCCCGGCCGCTCACGACGGCCCGCCACGTCGCGATGTACCTGATGCGCGAATGCAGCGGTCAGTCCCTGGTCAAGATCGGCGAGACGTTCGGCGGGCGTGACCACACGACGGCCCGTCACGGGATCTTGAAGGTCGAGAGGGACATGCGGGCGCGGACGGCCACTTACCGTCAGGTCCAAGATCTGTCCCGCATCATCCGCGGCCGGGCCCGGGCCGGATGAGCGCCCTGCCGAGCCACGGGGACGGACCTGTGGGGAACCCGGGAGGCGCCGGGGACAGCGACCGGCGGACCTCCAGCGCGTCCACCGATTCCCCCAGCCGGTCCACATGTCCTACGGGCCCGCTACGCTCGGGGAACAGGCTGCTATCCCTGTTTTCCCCAGCACCTACTGCTACTGAAAGAAGTAAGAGATGAACCAAGAAGCAGTCAGGAGGTGGACACGTGAAGTTCCGGTGTGACCGAGACGCGCTGTCCGAGGCATTGCAGACGGTCCAACGCGGAGTCTCGTCGAGGCCGGGGATCCCGGCCCTCACCGGGGTCCTGATCGAGGCGTCGTCCGAGGGCGCGTTGACGCTCACCACGACGGACCTGGAGGTCTCGGCCCGGCTGTCGATCGACGTGCAGGTGGGGGAGCCGGGGATCTCGCTCGTCCCGGCGCGGTTGCTCGCGGACACCGTGAAGAGCCTGTCGGACGCCCCCGTCGAGTTCGAGACCGATCAGTCGCAGGCCCGGATCCGGTGCGCGGCGTACGAGGGCTCCCTTCGGCTGCTGCCGGCCGAGGACTTCCCGGCCCTGCAGCCACCGTCGGGGACGCGGATCGTGGCCGAGGCACCCCGGTTCGCGGAGGCGGTCGGACAGGTGGCCAGGGCAGCGTCGCGTGACGAGGCCAGGCCGGTGCTGACCGGGATCCTGCTCGAGGTGAGCCGCGAGGGCGTGACGCTGGTCGCGACCGACTCGTACCGGCTCGCCGTCCGCGACCTGGTGGCGACGGCCGCCGGCGAGGCGCGGGCGATCGTCCCCGAGCGCGCCCTCTCGGAGGCGGGCCGCGCCGCGCAGGCCGTCGAGAAGGGCGAGGTCGAGGTGTTCGTCGACGAGAGCCAGGTCTCGTTCCAGGTCGGCCCGCTGATGCTCACGTCGCGGCTGATCGAGGGCGAGTTCCCGAACTACCGCCAGCTCCTGCCCGAGCAGTACGAGAGCCGCCTCACGGTCTCGCGGCAGCAGCTGATCGACGCGGTGCGAAGGGTCGGACTACTCGCCCGCGACACGTCGCCGGTCCGGCTCGAGTTCAACGCGCTCGGTGTGAAGCTCTCGTCGTCTTCGCCGGATCTCGGCCAGGCGGTCGAGGCGGTGGAGGCCCGGTACGAGGGCGACGACATCACGGCGGCGTTCAACCCGAACTACCTCGCGGACGGCCTTTCCGCCGCGTCGGGCGAATCCGTGCGGCTCGAGGTGCGCGACGGCCTGAAGCCGGGGATCGTCCGGGGCGAGTCCGACGAGTTCACGTACCTCGTGATGCCGGTGAGGCTGCCGACGCCGGTCGGTTGACGACGGGGTGCGGCTCGCGTGGGTCGAGCTCCGGGACTTCCGCAACCACGTCGAGACGCGTCTGAACGACCTCCCCGACGCGATGATTACGGTCGCGGGCCCGAACGGCGAGGGCAAGACCAACCTGCTCGAGGGGATCGCCTTCCTGTTCTTCCTCCAATCGCCGCGCACGTCGTCCACCGAACCGGTGGTCCGGCGTGATGCGGACGGCCCCGCGTATACGCGCGGTGAGGTCGTCACCGAGGAGGCCGGCAAGGTGCTGGTCGAGGTCGAGATCCCCGGACGAGGCGCCAACCGCGTCCAGGTGAACCGCTCGACGGTGCGGCGCAAGCGGGACCTGCGACGGCAGGTTCGCGCGGTGTACTTCGGTCCGGACGACCTCGTGATCGTGATCGGGGATCCGTCCAAGCGACGTGACTTCCTCGACGAGGCGATCCGGTCGCTGTGGCCGCTCAAGGAGTCCGCGATGACGGCCTACGAACGCACGCTGCGACAGCGCAACCGGTTGCTCAAGGAGTGGGAGGGACGTGGGGCACCGACGGGGCTGGAGGCCTGGGACGCCGAGCTGGTCAAGAACGGGAGCGCGCTGATCCGGCTCCGCGCCGGGGCCGCGGCGCGGCTCGCCCCCTCGGCGGAGGAGGAGTATCGCCACCTCGCCGGGTACGGCCTCGCCTGCGAGTACGCTCCGAACGTGACCGGGGAGCCGCTCGAGGAGGCGTTCGAGCGCCGGCTGGCCGACCGCCGCAGCGACGAGCTGATCCGGCGGACCACCCTGGTGGGCCCCCATCGCGACGACCTTGCGCTGGCGGTCCGGGACCTCGGCGCCCGAAGCTTCGCGAGCCACGGCGAGGCCTGGGCGGCGGCGCTGTGCCTGCGGCTCGGGCTCGGGAGCGCGGTCGCGGACGAGGTCCGGGAACGCCCGGTCCTGCTCCTTGACGACCCCTTCTCGGCCCTCGACCCCCGCCGGCAGCGGCTGGTCGGAGAACGGCTCGCGGGCCGCGGACAGGTCCTCGTCAGCGTGGCCGACGACGCCCACGTGCCCGAACCTTCGTCGCTCGTCCTGGACGTTTCGGCCGGGACCGTCGCCGCCCGAGGGGCGTGATCGGGGATGCCGCACTCCAAGGGGTTCGCGCACCGCAAGGACGAGCGGACCCTGAAGGCAACCAGGATCGGCGACGTCGTCGACGGCCTGCTGCGCGAGCGGACGTTCGCGCGGGGCATGCCGATCGGCCAGCTCGCGTCCGATTGGGCGTCGGTGGTGGGCCCCCGGTTGGCCGCGGAGTCCGCCCCCGTGAGCCTCGAACGCGGCGTCCTGGTGGTCGCCGCGACCACCGGACCCTGGGGCGCGCAGGTCCGGTTCCTGGCCGATCAGATCCGCGAACGAGCCGAGATGGCGATCGGCCCCGGGAGCGTCGCCAGGGTGCAGGTGGTCGTGCGTGCCGACCCGCGGAAAGGCTTGTAGCGCAAGGCGTTCGTCGCCAGGCCGCAAGCCTCGGATGAGGCGTCGAAACGCGTTCGGCGTCACCCTCGATTGGTAGAATCTAGGGCGTACCACCGCGGTTCCGTCGGCCCCCGAGACGCGTCGTCTCGAGTCCGGCGCGCCCGCGTTCCGTGACGGAGGTGAAGTGGCAAGTACGGCAACCAAGCGGGCGGCGGCGACCAAGCCCGGACAGTACGGATCGGCGGACATCCAGGTCCTCGAGGGCGTCGAGCACGTCCGGCTCCGCCCTGGTATGTACATCGGCACCACCTCGAGCAGGGGTCTGCACCACCTCGTCTACGAGGTGGTCGATAACTCGATCGACGAGGCGATGGCCGGTCACTGCGACCGGATCACGGTGCGCCTGCTCAAGGGTGGCGGCGTCGAGGTCGAGGACAACGGGCGCGGCATCCCCATCAAGCCGATCCCCAAGGCCAAGGACCGGCGGCCCGCCGTCGAGGTCGTCCTGACGACCCTGAACGCCGGGGGCAAGTTCGGCGGCCACGGCTACCGGATCTCGGGTGGGCTCCACGGTGTGGGGGTGTCCGTGGTGAACGCCCTCTCGGAGAAGCTGGTCGTCGAGGTGATGCGCGAGGGCGCCTCGTGGACGCAGACCTACGCGCGCGGCAAGGCGACCACGAAGCTGACCAAGGGCAAGGCGTCTCGCAAGACCGGCACGATCATCACGTTCTGGCCCGACCCGGAGATCTTCGTCGAGGGCGTCGAGTTCGATAGCCGGATGCTCGCGGAGCGCCTCCAGGAGCACGCCTTCCTCACCAAGGGCGTCGAGATCCAACTGATCGACGAGCGGGAGGGCAAGCCGGAGAAGCAGGTGTTCAAGGCGTCGGGCGGCATCGCCGACTTCGTGAAGCACCTCGCCACCGGGAAGGAGACGATCCATACCAGGATCATCTCGATGGAGGCGCGCGAGGCCGAGGCGGAGGCCGACGTGGCCCTGCAATGGACGAACGGCTACTCCGAGTCGATCCACTCCTTCGCGAACACGATCAACACCCACGAGGGCGGCATGCACGAGGAGGGCCTCAAGAAGGCGCTCACCAACGTGGTCAATAGGTACGCGCGCACCAAGGGGCTGCTGAAGGACAAGGAGGACAACCTCCTCGGCGAGGACGTGCGCGAGGGGCTCATCGCGATCGTGAGCGTCCGCCTGCGCGAACCGCAGTTCGAGGGCCAGACCAAGACCAAGCTCGGCAACACGACGATGCGCTCGCTCGTCGAGACGACCGTGAACGAGCACCTCATGACGTGGCTCGAGGAGCACCCCGGCGACGCCAAGCGGATCGTCACGAAGTCCTCGCAGGCCGCGAAGGCGCGCCTGGCGGCCAAGCAGGCCCGCGACCTCACCCGTCGCAAGTCGTTCCTCGAGGGTGGTGGGCTCCCCGGCAAGCTGGCCGATTGCCAGCTGACGGACCCGAGCGCCACCGAGCTGTTCATCGTGGAGGGCGACTCGGCGGGGGGTTCGGCCAAGCAGGCCCGCGACCCGGCGACCCAGGCGATCCTGCCGATCCGCGGCAAGATCCTGAACGTCGAGAAGTCCCGGCTCCACAAGATCCTCGAGAACGCCGAGATCCAGGCGCTGATCACGGCGATCGGCACCGGCGTGGGGGACGAGGAGTTCGACGTCGCGAAGACGCGCTACCACAAGATCGTGCTGATGGCGGACGCCGATGTGGACGGCGCGCACATCCAGACCCTGCTGCTGACGTTCCTGTTCCGGTACATGCGCGAGCTGATCGACGCCGGCTACGTGTACCTGGCCAAGCCGCCCCTGTACCTGCTGAAGGAGGGCAAGCAGGAACTCTACTTCTACACGGAGCGCGAGTGGGACGCGTACCGCAAGGACGTCGACGGCCAGCGCAAGCTGGAGCCGCAGCGGTTCAAGGGCCTCGGCGAGATGGACGCGGCGCAGCTGTGGGAGACGACGATGAACCCCGAGCAGCGCACGCTGCTGCGCGTCACGCTCGAGGATGCGGCCACGGCAGACCGGCTCTTCAGCATCCTCATGGGTGAGGACGTCGCCTCCCGCAAGGAGTGGATCGAGGACAACGCGGCCGACGTGCAGAACCTGGACGTCTAGGCCGAACGATCGGGGGGTCGGTGGCACAGGAGTCCATGCTCGGCGGGCGGGTCGAGGACGTCCAGCTCGAGGACCAGATCCAGACCTCGTACCTGGACTACTCGATGTCCGTCATCGTGGGTCGCGCGCTGCCCGACGTCCGCGACGGGCTGAAGCCGGTCCATCGCCGGATCCTGTGGTCGATGTTCGAGCAGGGTTTGCGTCCGGACCGGCCCTACCGCAAGTCGGCCAACGTGGTTGGCGGCGTGATGAGCAAGTACCACCCGCACGGTGACCTTGCGATCTACGACGCGTTGGTCAGGATGGCGCAGGACTTCTCGCTGCGCGCCCCGCTCGTCGACGGCCACGGGAACTTCGGCTCGGTCGATGGCGACCCGCCGGCGGCTCAGCGGTACACGGAGGCACGGCTCGCGCCGATCGCGCTCGAGCTGCTCCGCGACATCGAGGCAGAGACCGTCGATTTCGTCCCCAACTACGACGGCTACGAGCAACAGCCGGTCGTGCTCCCGGCGCGCTTCCCCAACCTGCTCGTGAACGGCTCGGGCGGCATCGCGGTCGGGATGGCGACGAACATCCCGCCGCACAACCTCGGCGAGGTGATCGACGCGGTCGTGCACTTCATCGAGCACCCCGAGGCCAAGCCGAAGGACCTGATGAAGTTCGTCAAGGGTCCGGACTTCCCGACCGGCGCGATCGTCATGGGCCGCGACGGCATCAAGGAGGCGTACGAGACGGGCCGGGGCTCGATCAAGGTCCGGGCCGTGTGTTCGATCGAGGAGGCCTCGAACGGCCGCCAGCGGGTCGTCGTGACCGAGCTGCCGTACCAGGTCAACAAGGCTCGGCTCGCCGAGAAGATCGCGGACCTCGTACGCGGCGGGCGGCTGAAGGACGTCGCGGACGTGAAGGACCATTCGAGCGGCCGCGAGGGCATGCGCCTGGTCGTCGAGCTCAAGCGCGGGGCCAACCCACACGTCGTCCTGAACCAGCTCTACAAGCACACGCAGCTGCAGGACAACTTCGGCGTGATCATGCTCTCGCTCGTCGACGGCGTGCCCCGCACGCTGAACCTGGCCGAGATGATCGGCTACTACGTCGACCATCAGATCGACGTCGTGACCCGGCGCACGCGGTACCAGCTGAAGAAGGCCGAGGAACGCGACCACATCGTCAAGGGCCTGCTGATCGCGCTCGACAACCTCGACGCGGTCATCAGGGTGATCCGGGGGTCGCAGGACGCCGAGGAAGCGCGCGGCAAGCTGATGTCGCAGTTCAAGCTCAGCGAGGTGCAGGCGAACCACATCCTGGACATGCCGCTCCGACGCCTCACCCGGCTGGCCAGGGCGGAGCTCGAGCAGGAGCACAAGGACCTGCTCGCGCGGATCCGCTACCTGAAGGGTCTGCTCAAGGACCCGAAGAAGATCCGCGCCGTCATCACGGACGAGCTGCTCGAGATCAAGAAGAAGTTCGCGAACCCGCGGCGTACGCAGCTCAAGGCCGACGAGGGCGACCTCGACGTGCACGACCTGATCGCCGAGGAGGACGTGGTCATCACCGTGTCGCGCGCCGGCTACGTGAAGCGCCAGCCCATCGAGAACTTCCGCCGGCAGGGACGGGGAGGCAGGGGCATCCGAGGCGCGAACCTCAAGGAAGAGGACGTGGTCAACGACGTCTTCACGACGACGACGCACAACTGGCTGCTGTTCTTCACCAGCAAGGGGAAGGTCTACCGCGTGAAGGTCCACGAGGTGCCGGAGTCCGGCCGCACCGCGCGAGGGACCTACGCCGCGAACCTGCCCGGGGTCTCGATCACGGGGGACGAGAAGGTCCAGGCCGTGATCGACCTCAAGGAGTACGCGGAGGGCCGTTACCTCCTGTTCGCCACGCGCAAGGGGATGGTGAAGAAGACGACGCTGCCCGAGTACGACTCGCCGCGGACCGGGCTCGCCGCGATCAACCTGAGGCCCGGCGACGAGCTGATCGACGTCCGTCTGACCGACGGCAAGGACGACGTGATCCTGGTCTCCCGCATGGGCCAGGCGATCCGGTTCAAGGAGAGCCTCGTGCGACCGATGGGCCGGCAGACCGCGGGCGTGATCGGGATGCGCCTGGCACCGGACGACGAGGTGATCGTCCTCGGCGTCGCGTCGCAGGGCGAGGAGCTGATCAGCGTCACGCACCAGGGGTACGGCAAGCGGACGCCCCTCAAGGACTACCCGGTGAAAGGGCGCGGAGGCAGGGGCGTGATCGGCCACACGCTCACGAAGAAGACGGGCCTGCTCGCCGGCGCGTTCGTCGGGTCGAAGGACCAGGACATGTTCGTGATCTCGTCCTCCGGGATCGTGATCAGGGTCGCGGCGGCGGACATCCGCCGTGTCGGCCGCGCGTCGCAGGGTGTTCGGACGATGCGGGTCGAGGAGGGCGCGACCGTCGTCGCGCTCGCGCCGGTCATCGCCACCGCGGAGCTCGAGTAGCTACGGGCCCGGCGGTTCCGCGGAGGTCTCCGTCTCCGGGTCCGTTCGGGCGCCGGGATGCTCCTCGGGGAGCGGCACCCGCCGGAACCGCGCGAACACGAGCACGTCGTACAGGCTCTTCAAGACCCCCGCCACCACGAACGGCGCACCGACCGCGACCGACTGCATGAGCAGGCCCGCGCCGGCTGCGCCGAAGGGACGTACCACGTAGCGCGCGGTGTTGGTGAAGGCCGCCGCGGCGGTGCGTTCCTCGGGATCGACCAGCGCGGTGACGTAGGCCTGTCGAGCCGGGACGTCCATCTGCGACAGGGTCGAGCGCAGCAACAGCATCGCGATCGCCGAGCCGAGCGTCGGCATCGCCGGGATCAGGATCAGCAGGACGTTCGACGGCAGGTGGGTGAACACCATCGTCGGGAGGAGGCCGATCCGGGTGGCGAGCCAACCCGACGCGATCGACGAGAGCGCCTGGAGCAGGCCCGAACAGAACAGGACCAGGCCCATGAGCTCCGCGCTCGCCCCGAACCGCCGCCCGAACCAGAACACCAGGAACGTCGAGACGACGAACCCCCCGGCGAACGCGTCCAGACCGAACAGCGCCGCGAGCCGGGTGACCTCCGTGCGAGATCGGTGCAACGGGGCGGTCACTCGTCCGGCCCGGGTATCGATCGCGGGCGAGAGCCTGCGAGTGAGCGCGACGCACAGGGCTCCCGCGGCCGTGAGCACCAGGAGCCAGCGCTGGTCGGTGGGGAGGTTCGGGATCCGTTCGCGGATCAGCGCAGGACCGCCGCCGGTAAGCGCGCCGACGGCTCCGGCAAGATAGGCGACCGCGTTGTACCGGCCGAAGACGCGGGCGCGGACCTCCGGCGCGGCGCCGCCCATCATCGCCTGTTCGAGCGAGGTGAGCGGGCCCGACTCGTTCGCGTCGGTCGAAAGGGTGCCGGTGAGCGCAACGAGCACCAGCACCACGACGGAGTCGGAGAACGCGTACGCGGCTCCGGCGGCGCTCATCACGAGCAGCAGCAGGACGTACGCGCGACGCCGCCCGATGCGATCTCCGGCGAGACCGATCGCGATCGAGACCAGGGCGTTGCCGGCGAGGATCGCCGCGAACACGAGCCCTACCTGGCCGTCGGAGAGGCCGCCCTCGGCGAGGGCGGCGCCCAGGACCACGCTCGCGAATCCGTAGCCGAACGCGCGCAGGGATTGGATCGCGAGGATGATCCGCAGGTCGTGCTCGAGCGGGGTCGTGGGAGACACGGTGTCCGTCCTCGACAGATAATCCCATCGTGTCGACCGGTGCCGGTGTCGCGACGATCGTCGGCGCGAGCGCGCTCGGACTGCTGACCGTGTTCGTGCTGTGGCACCGGGTGCCGCCAGCGGCCGCGCTCGCGGTGATCGGCGCGTGCGGGGTCGGCCTGGCCGTGGGGGGCCTCCTCGTGCAGGACGACGTCGGGACGGCCTCGTGGGTGGTCGCGATCGTCGCGCTCGGCGTGCTCGCGCCCGTGCACGCGAGGCTCGTGTTCGGACCACCGGGGCGAGCCCACGTGCTTGCCGCCGGCCCTGCCGCCGCGTAGAAAGAGCCCGAACCCGTGAGCGATCCCGCCGACCAGGCCACCGTCGTCCCGCCCGCCCCCGCGCCCGCGGAGGCTCCCGCCCGCGCCCGGCGCGAGCGCGCGATGCCCTCGCCCGCCCCTTCGCGTCAGGCCAAGGTCGTCCTCCGCAAGGTCGGGCCCTGGTCGGTACTCAAGATCTCGTTCCTGTTCTACCTGTGCGTGATGGTGGTGATCATCGGCGCGATGATGATCCTGTACGCGATCGTGGGGGCGATCGGCGCGCTCGATTCCCTCACGCGCTTGATCCGGGACCTGTTCGCGGACCAGTCCTTCGAGATCCACGGTGGGTGGCTCTTCAGCCGCGGCCTGTCGATCGGGCTCGCGCTCGTCGTGCTCTGGACGCTGATCAACGTCTTCATCGTGTTCCTGTACAACCTGCTCTCCGACGTCGTCGGCGGCATCGAAGTCACGCTGTCGGAACGCCGATAGCCCGACCCGCCCTGCACGGATCCTCGCTGCTCGCGAGCACGATTGACACCCTTTCGGAGCCACGCGTACGCTTGCCGTCGGGTCGGGTGAAGGCCCCTGCAGCGTCCCCCGGGCCTGTAGCTCAGCTCGGTTAGAGCGCATCCCTGATAAGGATGAGGTCGTTGGTTCAAGTCCAACCAGGCCCACCCGGCGAGGAGGAGGCAGCGATGTCCGAAGGAACTGAGGAAACGAAGAAGGGCGGCTTCTTCGGCAAGCTGATGAAGATCGCCTTCATCGCGGCGATCGTGGCGGCGGTCGTGGCCGTCTTCAAGCGCCGGCGCGGCAAGGATCTGGACGAGGACGAGTGGCAGGAGCTGCCGCCCCCATCGGGCGGGTAGCCGAGCCGGACACGTTCCGCACAAGGGCCCGCGACGAGCGCGGGCCCTTCGCGTTGTGGCCGAGGTGCCCTGCCCCGGTGTCGGTCCCGAGTGATGGCTAGACTCCGGCGCCGTGGAGCGCGACCCCTGGGAGCTGGCGTTCGAGGCGGCTCGCGCCGCCGGCGTGGAGCTCCGACCGCTCGCAGCGCTCGAGGACGCGGATCGCATCCTGCGGGTCATGGACGCCACGTGGGCGGGCCCCGAACCCTTCCCGCGCGAGGTGCTCCGCGCGCTCGCCGATAGCGGGAACGTGCCGTACGGCGCGTTCGACGGCGACGAGACGATCGGGTACGTCCTGGGGTGGGCCGGGGTGGACCCCGAGGACGGGCTGCACGCGCACTCGCACATGCTCGCCGCGTTGCCCGGTCGGCGTCATCGAGGGGTCGGGTACGCGCTCAAGCTCGCGCAGCGCGCGCAGGCGCTCGACCAGGGGATCGCCGAGGTCCGGTGGACCTTCGATCCCCTCGTCGCCCGCAACGGGTACTTCAACCTGCACAAGCTCGGGGCGGTCGCCGATCGCTTCGACCGCAACCACTACGGGGCGATGGTCGACGAGGTGAACGCCGGGGAGCGGAGCGACCGGTTCACCGCCCGGTGGGACCTCAGAAGCGAACCCGGCCCGAGGGACGTGGGCGCGCACGAGGCCGCGCTCGAGGACGACGGCGGGTGGCCGGGCGAGGTCCATGCGCCGTCCGGGCGGGGGGCCCTCGTCGCGGTCCCGAACGACTACGCGCAGCTCCGGAGCGACGATGCGGCGTGCGCGTCGGCGTGGCGCGACGCGTCGGCCGAGGCGATCGAGGCCTGTCTCACCGCCGGGATGATCGCGGCGGGGTTCGACCGCGTGGCCTCCAGCTACGCGTTCGTGCTGGCGGAGGACGTTCCCCGGTGACGAGGATCCGTTCGATCGAGCTTCGCCTGGTCGCGATCCCGCTGGTCCGGCCGTTCCGCACCAGCCTCGGCGAGTCCACCGAGAAGGTCTGCATCCTCGCCCGCGTGGAGGCCGACGACGCGGTCGGGTGGGGGGAGTGTGTGAGCGACGTCGAGCCCAACTTCTCCGAGGAGTGGAACGACGGGGCCTGGCTGATGATCCGGGACTTCCTCGCACCCGCGCTGTTCGCCGCGGGGGACGTGGAGGCCGAGGGCGTCGCGTCGGTGCTCTCGTTCGTCCGAGGGCACCCGATGGCCAAGGCGACGCTCGAGAACGCGGTGCTCGACGCCGAGCTCCGAGCGCAGGGCCGTTCCCTCGCCTCCTACCTGGGAGCGGTCCGCGACCGGGTCGAGTGCGGCGTCTCGGTGGGGATCGCGCCCTCGACCGACGCGTTGGTCGAGCAGGTCGCGGGCTACCTCGCCGAGGGCTACCGTCGGATCAAGCTCAAGATCGAGCCGGGAACCGACGTCGAACGCGTCCGCGCGGTCCGGGAGGCGAACCCCGAGATCCTGCTCTCGGTGGATGCGAACGCCGCCTACCGGCTCGGAGATGTCGCCGTGTTCCGGGAGCTCGACGCGTTCGGGCTGTTGATGGTCGAGCAGCCGTTGCACCACGAGGACCTGTGGGAGCACTCGCTGCTCCAGCGGGAGATCCGGACCGACATCTGTCTGGACGAGTCGATCCGCTCGGCCGCGGACGCCCGGGCGGCGATCGAGCTCGAGGCGTGCAGGATCGTGAACATCAAGCAGGGGCGCGTCGGCGGGCTGCTCGAGGCCAAGCGCGTGCACGACGTCGCGTCCCAGCACGGCGTGCCGGTGTGGTGCGGGGGGATGCTCGAGACCGGGGTCGGGCGTTCGACGAACCTCGCGTTGGCCGCGCTCCCGAACTTCCGGCTGCCGGGAGACACGAGCGCGACGTCGCGGTACTTCGCCGAGGACCTGACCGAGCCGCTCGTCCTGGCGCCCGACGGGACGTTGCCGGTCCCCGGCGGACCCGGGATCGGCGTCGAACCCGACCCCCGGCGACTCGAGGCCGCCACCCGTCGGACGGAGCGGTTGGAGAAAGAGTGACAAAACCCGTCGAGCCGGGTTGACCGTTTCGAGGGGCGTCCCTACAGTCCGACGTGAGAGACCGCTGTGACCTTCGGGTCGCGGCGGTTTCTCACATCTCGGGCCGTTCGTCCCGGCTCCTCCCTCGAGAACCCCGTTCGGGGCCGGTGATCGGATCGCCCGCCCCTTCGGCCACACAAGACGCACATCGCGCCGCCTGCTCGTCCTAGACTCAGGTCGACGTCCGGTCGAGGAGAGGCTGCGGGATGCGCAAACGGGTCATCAGGGCGGGCGAGATCGAGATCGAGGACTCGGAGGGACGCGTCCGCGCCCGCTTCGGCATCTCGAACGAAGATCTCCCCTTCATGTCGTTCTTCGGCGCGGACGACAAACTGCGCGCGCGTTTCGGGGTGCAGCCCGACGGCTCGGCCGGCCTGGCGATCGCCGACGACGAGGGCAAGGTCCGTGCCACGTTCGGGCTGTTCTCCGACGGGTCGGCGAGCATGGCGATGGTGGACCGCAACGGCAAGGTGCGGGCGAAGTTCGGTCTCGGCACCGAGGGCTCGCCCACGCTGGCGCTCCGCAACAAGGACGGCCAGCTCGGCTTCGTCTATTCGCTCGCGCAGCAGGGTTCGCCGACGATCTCGCTGCAGGACGAGGATGGCAAGGTACGCGCCAGGATCGGGCTGGCGGCGGAGGGCTCGCCGATCCTGCGGCTGCTGAACAAGGAGGGCGAGCTCCGCGCGATCATGGGGCTGACGGCCGACGGGACGCCGGTGATGCAGTTCCTCGACGCGAAGGGCGAGCCCGAGTGGACCGCCCCGAGCTCGTTCTCGCCGTCCCACGACGTCCCCGGCGAGACGCCGAAGCCCTCCGGGCCGAAGGCTCGGGAGCGGGGCTGACCCGGCGTGTCGGGCTGGTGGGCCGCCGCCTTCGTCGTCCAGTGGATCCTGGTCGCCGTGCTGGCGATCGTCGTGGTGGCCCTCGCGCGCCAGATCGGCGTGCTGCAGCTCCGCCTCGCCCCGCTCGGGGCGCTCGAGATCGACGACGAGGGGCCCCCGCTCGGTGAGGCGCCCGAGGCGCGGCATGTCCGAACGCCCGACGGCTCCTCGAGGGTGATCGGCGGGCCGGGGCGGGGCCGGCTGGTGGCGTTCGTCTCGGACACCTGCCCGATCTGCGAGCAGGTCGCCCCGTCGCTGCCCGCGGCCGCCGATGCGAACGGGCTGGAGCTCCAGGTCGTCTCCGATCCGGAGCTCGAGACCGCGTACGGCGTCCCGGGCGTGCCGTTCGTCGTGGTGCTCGACGAGGTTGGCGTCGTCCGGTCCAAGGGGACCGTGAACTCGCTCGAGCAGGTCGAGGGTCTGGTCGACACCGCGCGGCGTCGAACGATGCAGGCCGAGGAGCTCCGGGCCGGTTGATGGGGGCGGTCGAGCGAGCCGGGACCGAGCTCGCGCGCCGGACGAGCCGACGATCGTTCCTCGGTAGGCTCGGGCGGACGGTCGTCGCGATCGTCGGCGGCTCGATGGTGGCGGTCGCGCTCGAACCCGACCGCGCGGAAGCCCACCACATCTGCGGGCACCTGTACACAACCGGCTCGTGCCCGCATCCGTACTCGCCGCACTCGAGGACGGACGCCTACGGGTTCCCGGTGCATCCGCGGCTCGGCTACCCGGTCGACGACGACGGCGCGATCTATCTGTCCGAACGGCAGACGCGTCGGAAGGTGTGCCAGAGCGTGGTGCCGGAGCGGTTCCCCTTCGTGCGGAACCCCCGGTACGGCGGCGGCTGGAGCCGCTGCTGCAACGGACGCGTGCGGCACATCCAGGACTGCTGCTCGACCGCCGACACGCGGATCAACGGCGATGGCGCCGTGCGCGGCTACTGCCCGCGGGGCCGCAAGGTCTTCTGCATCACGTACCGGGAGCTCAACGTCCGGTGTTGAGCGAGCCGGTCGGTCTCGCGCTCGTCGTGGCATCGGTCGTCGCGGGGATCTCGAGCCTGTTCGGCCCCTGAGGCCTGTCGATGGTGGAGACCATCACCCCCGTGGTCCACGGGGGAAGCCGGGAACGATGGGGGATCTCGCTCGCCCTGCACGCGATCGGTGCCGCGGTGGCCGCCGCGATCGTCGGGTCTATCCTTGCGGGGGCGGGCGCGCTGCTCGGCGCGCCGTGGGGAGTTCCGGGCGCCGTGCTCGTCGTGGCGGCGGCCGCGCTGTACGTCGCACGCGAGATGGGGGCGCCCGTGCCGGTGCCGCAGCTGCGGCGGCAGGTGCCGGACTGGTGGCGCACGTTCTTCCCGCCGCACGTCGCGGCGTTCCTGTACGGGTTGGGCCTCGGGCCCGGGTTCCTCACCTACCTGGGCCACGGGACGATCGTCGTGGTGTCCGTCGCGGCGTTCGCGAGCGGCCGGCCGCTGCTGGGGGCGGCGGTGCTCGCGCCGTTCGGTCTGGCCCGCGGGTTGGGGCCGGTCCTCGCGTTCGGCGTGCGTTCGCCGAGCGACGCGGCGGCCCTGGTCGAACGACTCGACCGTTCCGCGTCGAAGGCCCGCTGGCGGGTCGCGAACGCACTCGCGCTCTCGATGGTGCTCGTGGCGACCGTCCTCGAGGTCCGGACGATCGATGCTCCGTCGGAGGTCGGGGCGCTCGCGGCAGCGACGCTGGCGCTGACGTTCGGGGCGGCGGCGGTCGCCAAGCTCGCGCGTGGCGCGTGGAGGCGGATGCTCGGGTCGTACGGCCTCCGGTCGGGGGCGACGCGACTCGCCGGGTTCGGGGTTCCCGCCGTCGAGCTCGGCATCGCGGCGCTCGTGCTCGCCGGGCTCGGGTCGTCGGCGGGACTTCTGTCGCTCGTCGCGCTGGTGGCGTTCTCCGGGGCGATCGTGGTGGGACGCGTTCGGGCGGGGCGGCGTCTCGAGTGCGGTTGCTTCGGCGGTTCGGGGATCCGGGACTATCGGTTGCTGCTCGCTCGCAACCTCGCCCTCGCCGGTGTGGCGTTCGTCGCATGGAGGGCGGGGGAGGACGCGCCGCTCGTGCGCGCGCTCGGCGAGCCCGCCGGCGCCGACCTGCTCCCCGTTGCCCTCGTCGTCCTCGGCCTCGCGCTCGCGGTGTGGGTCGGGGCGGTTGCGTTCGCCGGCGAAGGTCGGAGGAACGGGGGTTGAGGCGACTCGGGCTGTGGATCGGGGCGCTGGTCGTCGCCACGCTGACCGCGTTCGCGCTTCCGGTTTTCGCGGACCACACCGACCAGATCGATCCCCACGATACGGGCGGGAAGCTGGACCTGGAGGAGGTCGCGTTCGACCACGTGGGCGCGCCGACCTGGCGGATGTCGACGTTCCCCACGTGGACCGTCCGCTCGATCTGGGATCTCGGGACCTTCATCGTGGAGCTCGACACCAGGGGCGACGATGCCGCCGACTACGTCGCCGTTGTTCGGTCCGATGGCCGGCGGCTGGTGGCGGCGCTGTTCCGCCTCCGGCGGGACGGGCGCGAGATCGAGGTGACCCCGCTCCGGACCACCAAGGGCGGCTCGAGGGCCGCGACGGTCACGATCCCGCTGCGGGACGTCTCGATCGGGCCGAACCGCTCCTCGTACTTCTGGTCGGTGCTCTCGAGCTTCACCGGCGGGTACTGCACGCGGACATGTCTCGACGCCGTTCCCGACGAAGGGATGATCGAACAACCACTGCCAGGGGTCACGCCGTCGCCGCCCCCGACCACGACCCCGCCACCGACTACGACCACCACCCCGCCACCGACCACGACCCCGCCCCCGACCACCACCCCGCCCCCGACCACGACCGTGGCCGTCGGCTGACGCCATCGAGGCGAGGAGCCGCATCGATCAAGAGAACCTCGACGTGGAGTTCCTTCTCGATGGACACGGTCACCACTGAGCAGATTCTCAGTCATGCGCAAGCCGCTCCTGCCACCAGGGGAGTGGACCGAGTGGAACGGATGAGTGGGCCGTCGACCAGCGAGCAGCGGCCGCTCGCTGGTCGACGACTTCGCTTGAGCCGACCCGATCCGTGCGTCAGGCCGTCGGAGCGATCGACCCGAACAGGCCGTGGGTCTCCTCCTCCGGTCCCGCGGTGAAGAACAGCGTCTGCGAGGACCCGGCGGCCGCGTCGTTGCCGAACTGCAGCGACCACAGGCCGTCGATCGACAGGGGGGCTCCCGCCGACTCGAGCTGGCCGCGGAACACGAACTTCCCGTTCGGCATCGGCGCGAACGCGTTGATCCGTCCGTCGCCGAAGTTGCCGACGAGCAGATCGCCGCCGAACGCTCCGAAGCTCTCGGGAGCCATCGCGAGGCCCCACGGCGCGTTCAGGTGGCGCTTCGAGGCCACGCGCTCGATGAACTCACCGGACGTCGAAAACTCGTCGACGAACCCGAGCCCGGCACCGGCAACCTCGTCCTGGGCGTCGGCGTCCTGCTTCGCGTACGTCACGAACACGGCACCGCCGATCGTTTGGATCCCGAACGGCGCGAACCCCGCGGGCAGCTTCGGATCCTCGAACGCCCCCTCGGGGGTCACCTCCTGGAAGGTGTCGTCGAACATCTCGACCTCCGCGTTGTGGAAGTCGGCGCCGTACAGGATCGTCCCTTCGTCGGTGGAGGCGATCGCGAGGCCTTTGTAGTTTGCGTCCTCGTCCGATCCGTCGTAGCCGACGAACGTCTGGGTCGAAGGCGGCGGGGGCGGGACCGCGGGACTCCATCCTCTGATCGTCCCGGCCTCGGTCGCGAACAGGAACAGTGACGACCCCGAGGTGGTCCCGTCGGTGACGACGAAGCCGCCGGACCCGTTGAAGACGAGTCCGGTCGGTCCCCCGGGGACGTCGACGACGAGGGGCAGGGCCGTCCCGTTGGCCTGGTAGAGGGTGGAGACGTTCGCGTCGGCGTCTGCGACCCACCAGGGCGTCATCGGCCCCGCGGCGAGTCCCCAGGCGTTCACGAGGTTCGGATCCTGGTGTGCGGCCACACCGGGCTGGTCGGAGACCAGGTTCGTGACCGTGTAGTCACCGCCTTGCGCGGCGGTGGCGGTGCCGGGAGCGAGGAGCGTGAGCAACGACGCGATGAGCAGCACCTTCGTTCTGTTCAGCATCCGTCCTCCTGCAGGTCGTGTGCGAGCTCAGCGTGTTTGAATCCCACCTCCTTTCTGCGGCTCGATGGCGGGCAGGGCACGCCGAGGTACTACGGACGGGAACGCGAAGGGGTTCGACCGAGGATCGATCCCGGCGGTCGAGCCAATTGAACCGGACCTGGGGCCCGACCGTATTCCCAGTCGCGAATACGCGAGGAGGAGCGTCGGCCGGGCTCGAGAGCCCCCTGCCCTGAGGAGATCGAAGGTGAAGTCATCGACGAGAACGTCCCGCCAGGTCTGGATGGCCTCCGCGGCCACGCTGATCGCGTTGTCCGCCTGCGGCAAGAACGCCGCCCCGAGCTCAGGCGGCGGCAGTTCCATGACTACGCACGCGGGCTCGTTCATCATCGGGACGAAGTCGATTCCCGGCGTCGGTACCGTGCTCGTGGACTCGAGTGGATTGACGCTGTACGCGTTGGCATCGGAGAGCGGCGGAACGATCATGTGCACCGACTCGTGCGCCACGACGTGGCCTCCCGTGC
>DASXTX010000044.1:0-14437 GCA_036505195.1 Actinomycetota bacterium | reverse complement strand
CACTTGGGGTGCCGGGTCCCCTTCTGCCAGCAGTCGCAGTGGTTCGAGTGCCCCTGCCACGGCTCGAAGTACAACACCGCCGGCGAGTACAAGCTCGGTCCCGCCCCCCGCGGCATGGACCGGTTCAAGGTCAACGTGAGCTCGACCGGCGACGTGACCGTGGACACCGCCGAGATCATCCTGGGCCCACCCCGGGGGACCGATACGATCCACAAGCCCCTGGCAGGCCCGTTCTGCGTGGCGGTGCAGTGATGCGGGGAGGCATCGACCGCCCCACGGTTCGTCGCGGTCTCGACCGTGTCCCCGGAGGATCAGAGGCTTGACCCCGTACGTCCTGGCTCTTGCCGCGGGGATCGTGTCCATCACGTCGCCGTGCTGCCTGCCCCTGATGCCCGGCTACCTCGCGTTCATGAGCGGGACGACCGGGAGCGAAGACGTCGGTGCCGTCGCGGTCCGGGCACGGGTGGTCGGATCCGCCCTCCTGTTCGTCTTGGGCTTTGCCCTGGTGTTCACTGCGCTCGGCGCCGGGTTCTCGGGCTTCGGAGACCAGCTGATCGCCCGGCGCCAGTTCCTCATCCGGATCGCCGGGGTGTTCATCATCGTCATGGGGCTCGTGACCGCAGGAGTCTTCAGGATCCCGTTCCTGTATCGGGAACTGCGGATGGATCTCCGCCGGGTCCGGCCGGGTCCGGGGGGAGCGATCCCACTCGGCATGGCGTTCGCCATCGGCTGGACGCCCTGCATCGGTCCGGTCCTCGCGGCGATCCTGACCGCTGCTGCGACCGCCGACGGCGCGTGGAGCGGAGCGGGCTTGCTGTTCGTCTACTCCCTCGGGCTCGGGATCCCTTTCGTCCTGCTGGCGTTCGGATATGCGCGCGCGAACAGAGCCTTCTCGTGGCTTCGACGCCACAGCAGGGGCGTCGAGCTGGTTGGGGGCGGGGTCCTCGTGGCCATGGGATCGCTGATGATGGCCGGGCAGTGGCTGCGACTGTTCACGCCACTGATCCGCCTGTTCTCGCGGAGCGGATGGCCACCCGTGTGAACACGAGCAGGACCGATCGCCGATCACGGGCTCGCTCCGGCCATCTCATGACCGATCGCCTTGCTGCGGCGATCGTTGTGGCCGCGATCGCTGTCGTTGCCTTCCCGGCGACGGCGCTCGCCCACGCCGGGTTCGTCTCGTCCACGCCCGAGCCCGGATCGACGATCGGCACCGCCCCGGGGCAGGTGATCCTCATGTTCTCCGAGCCGCTGAACACGAGGCTCTCCCGGGCAACCGTCCTCGAGCCCGATGAGAGCGAGGCGATGGGTCGGGTGAGCGCCGACGACCGGATGGTCATCGACCTCACGACGAACCAGACCGGTGTCTACGAGGTCTCTTGGACCACGGTGAGCGTGGTCGACGGCCACACCCTGTCCGGTTCGTTCCGGTTCGGCGTGGGCGTCTCGCCCGGCGCCGGCGCCGAGGGCGGAACGACGGACGAGCCCACGGGACGCGACCTCCTCGTCTCGGTCGGTCGTCTGGTGGAGGACGTGAGCCTGCTTTTGCTGCTCGGTCTCCTGCTGCTCGGCCGGCTTGCCCGCAGACGGCCCCCTCTGGCGTGGGTCCGGACGCCGATCCTGCCCGCGTTCGCCGCGGCCCTCGTCGGTGGCATCGTGGTCGTGCTTGGTGAGGCGCTGGTGGCGGCGCCGTCTCCGTCAGGAAGCGCGATCCTCACCTACCTCACGACCGGCCTGCCGGGATGGGCGCGGCTCGCACGGGTCCTCCTCGAGGCCGTGGGCGTCCTCGTCGCGTGGAGGTGGCCTCGGCGCGTGGCGCCCTTCGCCGTCGGTGCGGTGGTAGCGCTCGCGGCGGCCGGCCACGCGGCGGCGATCCAGCCTCGGGCGTGGGGGGTCTTCGTGGAGACGATCCATCTCATCTCGGCCGGGCTCTGGGCCGGGGGCGTGATGGCCCTCGCGCTCCAGCGCCCCCCCGACGGATGGCGCTCCGGTGCCGGCCGAACGCTCCTCGATCGATTCACCCCGCCGGCCCTGGCCTCCTTCGCCCTGACGGCCGGCAGCGGAGCGATCCGCGGGATCCAGGAGGTGGGCGGGGTAGCCGCGCTGTTCGGGTCCTCCTACGGACTCGTCCTGCTCGCGAAAGTCATCGTCGTGCTGGTGATGGTGCAGCTATCGGTGCTGGCCTGGCGGCGGATCGCCTTCCTCCCGAGAGCTGAGACCGCGGCCGCGGTTCTCGCGATCGGCGCGGCCGCGCTGTTGTCCGCGTTCCCGCTGCCCCCCGGGCGACAGGCGGAGGCCGCGGAGGGGCCCGGCCCGGCCGAGGTCTCCCCGATCCCCGCAGGAGAGGGGCTGACGCTCGGGGCACACGCCGGGCCGGTGCTCGTCGGACTCACCCTCCAACCCGCACGGCCCGGGCCGAACGAGGTCACGATCTACGTCCTCGGCCAGGACGGACCCGAAGCGACGGCCGCGCTCCCGGTCCGCGCGACCGTCGACGGAGCTCCAGTGGCGCTTGCCCAGTGCGCCGACACTTGTCGGAGGGGCAAGGTCGATCTCCGAGGGGGTGAGGTCGTTGCCATCGATGTCGGCGCTTCGGTGGACGGCCGGGTGACCTTCCGCCTGCCGGCGTTGCCCGCCGCCTCGGGAGAAGCGCTCCTTCGTCAGACGATTGGAACGATGGGGGCGCTCTCCAGTTATCGCCTCCAGGAGGACCTCACCTCGGGTCTCGGGACGACGGTTCACACGACCTATGCCTTCACGGCACCGAACTCCTTCGAGAGTGACGTCGAAGAGCGAGGGAGCACGTTCCGAACCGTGTGGATCGGGGACACGAGGTACACCCGCGAGGGGAACGGCCCCTGGAACGTCGAGCGCGGCGCGCCCGCCGTGACCGTTCCCACCTACATCTGGGATTCGTTCAAGCCGTATCGGGACGTTCGGATCCTCGGCCGCGCGACCCTGGATGACGTCCGAACGACCGAGATCGCCTTCGCCGGCGGCAGCTCGGACCTCCCGGTGTGGTTCAGAACGTGGGTGGACGCGAGCGGCCTCGTCCACCGAGCCGAGATGCGAGCGCCGGGACACTTCATGGACCATCGGTACTTCGACTACGACGCGCCGATCACGATCGAGCCTCCGGAGGGAGCGAGCGGATGAGATCTCGAGGATGCTTAACCTGGTCCGACGGTCAGCGTTTGGTCTCGTCGAGCACGGTCAAGCTCTTCCGGTACTCGTCCTCGGTGATCTCTCCTCGGGCGAAGCGCGCCCGGAGGATCTCGGTCGTATCCGGTCCCCGTGCCGGCGTGTCCGTCTGGTCCTTTCGGCCGCCGAAACGTCCGACGCGAAGCAGCAGGGCCACGAGCACGATCAGTCCGCCCCAGAACAAGATCATCATCAGCCCCATCCACATCCAGCTCCAACCGTTGTTCCAGTCCATCGCGGCCTCCTTTGAATTCATGTTCCCGCAGATCGCGCGAATCGATGTTGCGAACCGTCGCCCACGCCCACGGCGGCGACTCCACGCCTCACCCCGGGGACACGCGGGGTCTCATCGCGCAGCTAAACGAGGAGCGGGGACGAGACGATCCATACCAACATGCACGACGGACGTTGAAGGACTCCGCAGCGGTCGGTTCGCCCCCCTATCGTGGCAAGCGGAGCCGTTTCAGCAGGAGCGCGTTCACGGCAACCAACAGGCTGGAACCCGACATCGAGAGCGCCGCGATCTCCGGCCTGAGCACGAGCCCGAACGCGGGCTCGAACACCCCGGCGGCGATCGGGATCGCGACCGAGTTGTAGCCGATCGCCCATCCGAGGTTCTGGCGCATCTTGCGGAGGGTTCCGCGGCCGATTGCCAGGGCGGTGGGGACGTCCAGCGGGTCGGAGCGCATGAGCACGACGTCCGCCGTCTCGATGGCGACGTCGGTGCCGGCGCCGATCGCGATGCCGAGATCGGCCTGGGCGAGCGCCGGCGCATCGTTCACGCCGTCGCCTACCATCGCGACCCTCCTACCGTCCGCCTGCAGTCGAGCGATCGTGCTCGCCTTGTCGCCGGGCAGCACCTCCGCGATCACGGTCTGCACGCCGAGCTGGTCCGCGATCCGGCGCGCCGTGGCTTCGTTGTCGCCGGTAAGCATGACCACTTCGACATCAGCATCCCGGAGGTCGGAGATGGCCTCCGCAGACGTCGGACGCGGCGCGTCGGCGATCGCGATCACGGCGGCGACCTTGCCGTCCACGGCAACGATGACGGCCGTGCGGCCCCCGGTCGCCACCTCTCGACGTCTGGCCTCCAGCGGCTCCATGTCGACGCCCTCGCGAGACATCAGGCGCGCGTTGCCGACGGCCACCAGGTGGCCCTCAACCTTCGCGAGCGCGCCGTGGCCGGGGACGTTCTCGAAGCTCTCCGCCTGCGCAGGGGTGACCGCGCGCGCGTCGGCGTATCGGACCACGGCCTCTGCGAGCGGGTGTTCGGACTCGCGCTCGACCGCGGCCGCGAGTCGGAGGACATCGCTCTCGGGTATGCCCTCGACAACCACGTCGGTCACCTCCGGCTCACCTTTCGTGAGGGTGCCCGTCTTGTCCATCACGACGGCCTGGATCCGGGCGGAGGTTTCAAGTGCGACCGCATTCTTGAATAGGATGCCCCGTTTCGCGCCCAGGCCGGTGCCGACCATGATCGCGGTGGGCGTGGCCAGCCCGAGGGCGTCGGGACACGTGATCACGACCACCGTGATGGCGTACAGGATCGCGGTGCTGAACGGCTGCCCGACCGCGAGCCAGACCAGCAGGGTCAGGGTGCCCCCGATCAGCGCGACGAGCACGAGCCAGAACGCGGCGCGGTCCGCCAGCCTCTGCCCGGGCGCCTTCGAGTTCTGGGCCTCCTGCACGAGCTTGACGATCTGCGCGAGCGCCGTGTCGGCGCCGACCTTGGTGGCACGCACGCGGAGCGTCCCGTTCCTGTTGATGGTGGCCCCGATCACCTCGGAGCCCGGCGCCTTCGACACGGGCAGGCTCTCGCCGGTGACCACCGACTCGTCGACCTCGCTCTGACCTTCCTCGACCACACCATCGGTGCCGATCTTGTCGCCCGGTCGCACGAGCAGCAGATCTCCGACGACGATCTCAGCGGTCGGGATCTCCACCGGTTCGCCGTCTCGGATCACGGTCGACGTCGGCGGCGCGAGGTCGATCAGAGTCCGGATCGCGTCGTTCGCCCCACCTCGCGCCCGCATCTCGAACCAGTGCCCGAGCAGGACGAACGCCGCGAGCACGCTGACCGCTTCGTAGAAGGTCTCCCCGCCGCCCGTGAGCGTGACCGCCACCGAATACAGCCACCCGGTGCCGATCGCCACCGAAACCAGCACCATCATGTCGAGGGTGCGAGCGCGGAGCGCGCGAAGCGCACCGTCGAAGAAGATCCAGGACGAGTAGAAGATCACCGGCAGGCTGAGGACCAACAGCCAGACGTCGTCGCGCAGACCGAACGGCGCTGCGACGTCGAAGTTCAGGACGTCGCGGCCGATCGGTGACCACAACAGGATCGGGATCGACAGGAGGACTGCGACCAGGAACCGGTCCCGCATGTCGCGGACCATCGCGTCCATCGACATGCCTGCGTGACCGCCGTGACCCATCACCTCGTGCGGAGACCGAACGGCCTCACCTGCGGTCATCTCGTGGCCCGCGTGCTCGGCGACCGGTGCTGCCATCTCGTGGCCCGCGTGCTCGGCGTGAACGGTGTGCTCGGGTGGGGCAGCAGGCGCTTCGACAACGGCATGCATCGCGTGTCCGTGCGTTTCCGGGGTCGGATCGGGTTCCATCAGCGGGTCACAGATGTGCTCGGGGACCGACTGCCCTGCGCAGTGGAAGCCACAGTCCTGGATCCAGCCGCGGAGTTCGGCCACCGAGGTCTGCGCCGTGTCGAAGGTCACGTTCGCCGTCTGCGCAACCGGGTTCGCCTCGACGCTGATCACGCCCGGACGACGGCCCAAGACCTGTTCAACGACGGCCTTCGCCGAAGCGAGGAGCATCCCGCCCACGTGGAGCACGCTTGATGCGACCTTGCCACCCGCGACCGGGTCGATCATGCGTCCCGGATCCCTCATGCCGCGTACTTCTGCGGATCGGACTTGAAGCTGTCGAGGCAGGACTGTGAGCAGAAGTGGTATGTCTTCCCCTCGTACTCCTCGCTCCCCGCGGCCGTCGCCGGGTCGATCTCCATCCCGCACACCGGGTCCTTCACGGTTGCCATGGTTTCCTCCTCCTCGGTTGTCTCTCGCTCGCCGACCTCTACCAGCACCGGTTGGTCGGTCGGTCGGACGTGCGCCTTCAGACTCGGCGCCTGGAAGCCGCGGAGCCGGTTCGCGTTGGTCACCACCGACAGGGAGCTCACCGCCATCGCCGCGGCGGCGATCATCGGGCTCAGCATGATTCCGAAGAACGGGTACAGGATGCCCGCCGCGATCGGGATGCCGACCGAGTTGTAGACGAAAGCGAAGAACAGGTTCTGCCTGATGTTGCGCATCGTCGCGCGGCTGAGTGCGAGCGCCGAGACGATCCCCCGCAGCTCGCCGGAGATCAGCGTAACGTCCGAGGCCTCGATCGCGACGTCGGTCCCGGTCCCGATCGCGATGCCGATGTCGGACTGAGCGAGCGCCGGCGCGTCGTTGATCCCGTCGCCGACCATCGCCACGAGCTTGCCCTCATCCTGGAGCCGCCGCACCTCGAGCGACTTGTCCTTCGGGAGCACCTCGGCGAGGACGCGCTCGATCCCGACCTGGCGCGCGACCGCCTCGGCGGTGCGGGCGTTGTCGCCGGTGATCATGACGACCTCGAGCCCGAGGTCGCGGAGTGCGCCGACCGCGGCAGGTGAATCCTCCTTGAGCGTGTCCGCGACCGCCACGACGCCCGCGGGGCGACCGTCGACCGCGGCGTAGATCGCGGTCTTCCCCTCCTCGGCGAGTCGCGAGGCCGTCGACTCGAGGGCCGACGGGTCGACTCCGGCGGCCTCGAGCAGTCGCTCCCGCCCGACGAGCACCCTGCGCCCCTCGACGGTCGCGCGGACGCCCTGGCCGGTGACCGAGTCGAACTCGCTCGGTTCGACGAGGGCGATCCGCCGCGCTTCGGCGCCCGCCACGATCGCCGAGGCGAGCGGATGCTCGGAGGAGCGCTCTGCGGACGCCATGAGCCCGAGCAGTTCCTCCTCGGCGAAGCCGTCGTTGACGGCGACATCGGTCAAGGCCGGCGCGCCCTTCGTGATCGTCCCGGTCTTGTCGAGCACGATCGTGTCCAGCTTGTGGGCGGTCTCCAGCGCCTCGGCCGACCGGATCAGGACCCCGTTCTCCGCGCCCTTGCCGGTGCCGACCATGATCGACAGGGGCGTCGCGAGCCCGAGCGCGCAGGGGCACGCGATGATGAGCACCGAGACCGCGCTCACGAGGGCGAACGTGAGCGCCGGCTCGGGGCCGAAGTCGAACCAGATCACGAAGGTCCCGATCGCGATAAACACGGCCGTCGGGACGAAGTAGCTCGCGACCAGGTCGGCGAGGCGCTGGATCGGCGCCTTCGACGCCTGCGCCGCCTCGACGAGTTTGATGATCTGGGCAAGCATCGTGTCGCGCCCGACCTTGGTGGCGCGGAACCGGAACGCGCCGGTCTGGTTGATCGTCGCGCCGATCACCTCGTCGCCCACGTTCTTGGTGACCGGGATCGGCTCGCCGGTCACCATCGACTCATCCACCGCCGAGCGCCCGCCGATCACCTCGCCGTCCACCGGGATCTTCTCGCCGGGACGGACGAGGATCTCGTCTCCGACCTCGACCTCCCCGATCGGAATCTCCCGCTCATCACCGTCGCGGACGACCCTCGCGAACTTGGCCTGCAGTCCGATCAGCGTGCGGATCGCTTCACCCGTGCCTGCCTTCGCGCGGGCCTCGAGCAGCCGACCGAGGAGGATCAACGTGAGGATCACGCCGACTGCCTCGTAGTAGACCTCTCGGAGCTCCTCTGGGACGAGAGATGGCACCACGGTCACGAACAGGCTGTAGGTGAAGGCCGCGGTCGTGCCGATCGTGATGAGGGCATTCATGTCCGCCGTGCGGTGGCGAAGCGTGAGCCAACCCGTTCGTTGGATCGGCCACCCCGTGTAGAACATCACCGGAGCGATGAACGCGAGCTGGACCCATCGGTTCATGAGCCAGTGGGGCACCCAGGTTGCATCGAAGAAGTCGGTCGCCATGACAGCAACGACGACGGGCGCGGTCAGGATCGCTCCCACGATCACGCGTCGCGACAGGTCTCGGATCTCGGCGCGCCGTTCGATGGCCTCCCGATCCTCGGTCTCGGCCGAGCCGGGCGCCGTCCGCTGCTCGACGCGGTAGCCGATGCCCTCGACGGCCGAGCGCATCTCCCCGATCTCGATCTGACCGGCGTCGAAGTAGACCGTCAGCCGCTCGGCGCCGTAGTTGGCCTCGACGCGGTCCACGCCAGGCAGCCCATCGAGCGCCCCTTCGATGGTCCTCACGCAGGTCGCGCAAGCGACCCCGTCCGCGCGGAGCGCGAATTCCACCCGCTGCGTGTCGCCCACGACGTGCGTCGGACCGACGCCGACGGCACGCTGGGCCTCGTGACGGTGGGTCTCGGTCGACGGTTGCTCGGAGGCCCCCTGCACCGCCCCGTCGGGCTCCACGATCAGGGTGCCGTGCAGCATGTTCATCCCGCAGGCGAAACCGAATTCCCCCGCCTGAGCGGGCATGAGCTCGACGGTGGTCCTGCCGAACGCGGCCAGTGACTGGCTGACTCCGAAGTCGGGGAACACGACTCGCGAGGAGCACTCACTGTTCTCGTGGCGTTCGAACACCAAGCGCAGCGGGACCCCCTGGTGCACGCGGATCAGATTGGGCGAGTAGCCGCCCTTGACATCGATCTGCACTTCCTGGACATCGCCGCGGACCTCGGCTCGTCGCGCCTGCTTCGGTCCGAAGAAGAACCAGCCCAGCGCCGCGATCAACGCCGCGCCACCGGCCGTCACCAAGATCTCCGCTTCCGTCACGTCGGTTCGCCCCTTCGGCCGCCTCGCGGCACCAGCCGATCGTCGAGTGACGCCGTTTCCCTTGATACCTATACCCTGGAGGGGTATCATACCGTCAACGGGATCTCAAGGGAGCAGGAGGCAACTGTGGCAACCCAGACACGCGGATACACGGCGACGAAGCAGCAGCTGTTGGATCGTCTTGCCCGGATCGAGGGTCAGGTCCGGGGCGTCACCAAGATGGTCGAGGAAGACCGCTACTGCATCGATGTCGTGACCCAGATCAACGCCGCGAGGGCAGCGCTCGACAAGGTCGGCCTGGGGCTGCTGGACGGCCACGTCCGTCACTGCCTGATCGGCGGGCACGGCGGCCCGACCGATCCCGACGAACAGGCTCAAGAGCTGATGGGGGCCGTGGGCCGGATGGTCTCCCGTTAGGCACCGGAAACGGGCCCGCCAGGCGATCTCCGGAGTCAAGTCTCCCCGGGGAAAATGGAACCGCCGGAACCCGAGGGTTCCAGCGGTCCTCCGGCCCGGACCGTAGCTCGTTTGGGCCCGAGTCGAGACCGGCGTTTCGCGGAGCCGATCGCGAGCTCAGAGCCCGCATGCTCACGCCGACAAGGCACGTCGCTCTCCCGATAGTCACCCATCCATCGAGCCGGCGATGGGGGCTGGCCCCGCCCACCGTCTGGATGGACTCAATCGCCTGGCGGGCCTGGAGGGATTGGGTGTTGCAGCGGAGGCCACGAAGCTGGGCGCGAACTACACCGGCAAGGGCGTCCACACGGCTGCGAGGATCGGAGCCATGGCTGGAGCAGGTGAGATCGTCGCGAGCGCGACCTCGATCGATGAGCTCGATGAGCTCGAGGTCTCTGACCGACGGATGGTGGATCTCAAGGGGATCGCTGGCCCGTCGAGGTCGTCAGGATCGACTGGAACTCATCCGTCTCCATACCGAAAACCAGTGCTCGGCCAATACGCCCTTCGGGAACAGAGACCGTTGCGGATATCGGCGGGCCGACACGCCCACCCACTACGACAGAGGTCCTACCCACCGACGGTGGTGGGTAGGACCTCTCGCAATGATCGAGCGGCTATCCGGCGGAGGTGGCCGGTTGGCCTCGCCCCCCTAGTCCTGCTCGCCCTGGTCGTCGTCGCCCTGGTCGTCGGCGTCCTCGTTCTCGCCCTGGTCGTCGTCACCCTGGTCGTCGTTGACGTCCTCGCCCTGGTCGTCGGCGTCCTCGTTCTCGCCCTGGTCGTCGTCACCCTGGTCGTCGTTGACGTTCTCGCCCTGGTCGTCGGCGTCCTCGGTCTCCGGCGCCTCGGTCTCCGGCGCTTCGTCGGACACGTTCTGGATCTCGACGACGTCGGTCGCATCGTCGTCGGAGCCCTGCCCCGGCAGCGCTCCGGCCAACGCCAAGCCTCCGAACATGGACATCAGCACGACGAGCCCCGCGACGACCTTCGCCGCGAGCGATCTCATCAGCGGTACCTTCATGATCACCCTCCTTCGCTTCGGCAGCCCGGACGCGTGTCGAGCACGCCCGTCGGCTTTGCTGGCCGACCTGACGGCCGGTTCGCCCTTGTCGGCGAGGAGCTGAGCGGCGTCCACGATCGCGGCGAGGTGGGCCTCCTTCGCGAGCGACGGCTCGGCCGGGAAGGCGCCGCCCACGTCCTGGAGGAACAGAGCGAGCGCTTGCTCCTCGAGAGTCTTCGGAGTCTCTCCACGGAGCAGGCGCTCGAACCCGTCGTCGGGACCCATCGATCCGCTCATCTCAAATGAAGGAACGCCCGACTCGCTCAAAGGGTCACGGCTCCGAGGTCGATCTCGTTCCGGATCGCCGCTATGCCCCGTGCCTGCAGGGCCTTGACGGCTCCCGGGCTCTTGCGGACCACGGTGGCGACCTCCTCGATCGTGAGTCCCCCGAGGATCCGCAGCAGCAGCACGTCGCGCTGATCGGGGGTGAGGCGGTCGAGGACGGACCGGACGCGATCCTCCGAAAGGGCGCGCATCGCATCGGTCTCGGCGTCAGCGTGCGGACCGATCTCGGCCAGGACCTCGACGGGAAGCGGCTCGGTCCGTCGACGGACGAGCTTGCGGTGGTCGTCCACGATCCGGTTCCTGGCGAGCGTGAACAGCCACGCCCGGAACCCTCGCTCGTCTCCCTCGAACGATCCTAGCCCGCGGACCGCCCGGAGGAACGTCTCACCGACGACGTCCTCCGGATCGGGGGTGCGACTCGCGCGCGCGTACCGAAGGAGGTCCGGCGCCGTGTCCGCGTACAGGGCGCGCCAGGCCCACTCCGCGCCTACTCGTGCGGCCTCCAACACCCCGGCGAACGACTCTCCGAGCGCCATCTGCCTCCCTCGGGTATCGGCACCAAGGGTGCACGAGGTGGAGTTAGGCCCGTACACGCCCGCATCTGCCCGGTGGCGCTTACCTGGGGCGCCCTGTGTAACAAGTTGGCCTGTTTGTGCGTTTGAACAACCGATGGACCCGATAGCGGCGTTGCCGCCTCCTCACCGAGGAGACCTATATGAGAGAACGAACCCGAACCCAAGCCACAGCCGATGCTGTTGAGGGTACGGATCGTCTCCCTCGAAAAGAGTTGGGCTCCACTCTGAACCCTCCACGGTGCTGCGCCGAATACTCGAGTCCTCCGTGGAAAGGAGAATCCCGATGAGGATACCTGTGCGACGACTCCTGCTCGGCGCCATGGTGACCGGATCACTCGTCGTCCTCCCTGGTCCGGCCTCCGCTCACGTTCACGGGATTACACCACTGCTGCAGTGCAGCGTCGTCCCGGCGAACGCGGGCGCCAATCAGACGGACTCGACGCCGGCGGCCGCCGCGAACGGCGGACCAATCACCGGGCTGATCCCGCGTGACGTCGGCAGCTCACCTCTTGACGTGCAGGACGGAGGATTCACGGCTCCTGTGCAGTGCCCGTAGCCTGACCGCCGTCGCTGCCTCCATGCAGCTACGGCGTTTGACCGATGCAGGTCTCACGTCTCTCTGAGAGGATTCGAAAACGCAGGAACGCCCTGATGGAAGGGGGATGATGGGCATGAGACGGAAGATTGGGACTGCAGTCTTGGCATCAATGGTGCCCCTGCTGCTCCTAGCTCTCGCGTCACCGGCTCAGGCGGCGATTCACGAGCAGGTGGCCGCCTACTGCAGCGGGGGTGGAGTCGGTGCCATCGACGATGGTGGGTTCCTAGAGCCGCCCGGCATAACCGATCCGACCAAGGCGAACTTTGCTCAGCCAGTGCTTTCGGACGGCGTGGTCGAGATCACGGCGACCGGTCCGGTTGTGACTGACGCCCCCGCGGCCAAGTACCCGGAGGGGTCAAGCCCATTGGCCCTGCCAGCGCCCGATCACCCCAGCACCAACTGCAACGCGCTCCAGCCCTAGATCAAGGGAGGAGTCCGAGCGCCGGGGACCGCCTGGAGGAGGCACGGTGAACATCAAACGAACCCTCACCAGTCAGGATCCCGCGTGGGGGCTTGGGTACGGTTTCAAGGTCGTCGACGTGAAGGGGGAAAGTGCGATGAAGCATTCGCTGAGACGAGTCCTCCTCGGGGCAGCGATCGCCGGATCTGTGGCCCTGATTCCTGGCGCCGGAGCGTCCGCTCACGTTCACGGCATCACGCCCCTGCTGCAGTGCAGCGTCGTCCCCGATAACGCCGGAGCCAATCAGGTCGACTCCACGCCCGCGGGCGCAGCCAACGGCGGCCCGATCAGCGGTCTGATCCCTGCTACCGTGGGCAACTCACCGCTGACCGGCGGAGACGGCGGTTTCACTGCCCCGGTCCAGTGCCCGTAGGGTAGGCGGCAGCCGCGGCGGCGAGGGCGGGGGCCCTCTACACCTCACCCCCGGGCCCTTGCGGGCCTGAGAAGCCCTCGCCTCGCGGCTGACCGTCGCCGGGGCGAGATGATCCGAAAGCCCCGCCGCGCCGAGCTGCTCCACGTCCTCATGCTCCCGGACTTCGATCGGGCGGACGCGATCGGCAGCTACTGGGGGAACCCGGCGACGCGAACCTTCGCCGAGCTTCTGATCGACTGCGAGGAGGACCGGACGCTCCGAGCGGTGCTCGGGATGCTGGAAGAAGCGATGGCCTACTCCTGGATGACTGAGTCTGGAGGCCGGGGGGTCGTTATCGGGTCGGCGTGACGATGCACGATCCTCCAGTTGCCATCTTCCCGACGGAAGATGCTCGTGCAACGCAGAGACACAGGAGTGACATCTGCACGCCCTCCCATCTTGGCCGTGAAGCGTTCCACTTCGACCAGGTAGGCGACATCGTCGGCGACATGCTTGGCGATCAGGTCGAACCCGCTCGCCTCCCCTTCCCGGTAGTGCGCTGCAGCCGCCTCCATCGTCTCCGCCACTTGCGGGAATCCACTTACGAACGGGCCGAACGGGTTACCCAGGGTGACGTCATCCGCCTTCGACCAAAGCGCGGCCAAGAGCTTGTCATCTCCCCTCGCGAAAGCGTCCAGCGCGGTGTGCTGCTGCTCGACTACTTGATCGAACTCAGATGCTGCCATGACCCCGCCACCTCCTTCGCGGGCAGACCGAGGGAAGCTCTCGCGGCGGATTCTAAGGCGAACCGGGTCGCCTAAGACGTATGAAGGCCGATGGTGCTACGGCGTCGCCTCCTGCCATGAGACCCGACGAGCTCGAGCGCCAACCCAAGAGCGTCTCGACGCCCTCGGTCCTGCACCACGCGCCGAGCTGCTCCACGTCCTAATGCGCCCGGACTTCGACGGAGTCGACCGGATCGGCTCCTACTGGGGGAACCCCGCGACCCGCACCTTCGTTGAGCTCATGATCGACTGCGAGGAGGACTGGACCGGAACGCTGAGGGCCGCGCTCGTCGGGATGTTGCGGAAGTCCGACCAGTAAACGTGGCCAGGTGGGGAGCTCTACACATCGCCCCCACCTTCCGTCCGCCCCAAGCTCCGCAGCCTTTTTGGACCGATGCGTGGCGAGGGCCAGCTCATTAGAGACTGCGATTCGATACTGGAATGAACCGGACCTGGGACCCGGCCGTATTCCCAGTCGCGATACACGAGGAGGAGCGTCGGCCGGCTCGAGAGCCCCCTGCCCTGAGGAGATCGAAGGTGAAGTCATCGACGAGAACGTCCCGCCAGGTCTGGATGGCCTCCGCGGCCACGCTGATCGCGTTGTCCGCCTGCGCCAAGAACGCCGCCCCGAGCTCAGGCGGCGGCAGTTCCATGACTACGCACGCGGGCTCGGTCATCATCGGGACGAAGTCGATTCCCGGCGTCGGTACCGTGCTCGTGGACTCGAGTGGATTGACGCTGTACGCGTTGGCATCGGAGAGCGGCGGAACGATCATGTGCACCGACTCGTGCGCCACGACGTGGCCTCCCGTGC
>DASXTX010000043.1:0-1893 GCA_036505195.1 Actinomycetota bacterium | reverse complement strand
TGCCGGTATCCATGCCGCCGATCAGGAGCACCGTGTGCTTCGTTCGCACCGCCTGATCGACGAGCGCCTCATGCTCGTTCACATCCGCCTCCGGGTTCTCCCACCCGGAGGCCGGCCGCGCGCGTGCGTGCGTCTATCCGGTGGGGGAGCCCCCCCGCCCGGACAGCCGTCTCTCATTGGTCTGGATGGTCGTCATGGAGCCCGTGGCTCCGCTCACGCGTTCGAACCGAGCCTCTGGAGTGGGTGTGATGGTCACGATGGGTTCATCTTATCCGCCCCACGTCCGGACGCGCGCAGACGCACGGGCGCCGGGTGTACCACCCGGCCCGAGTTAGGTCAGGGGAGGCGGGCGGCGATCGCCTGGAAGCACGGCCAATACGCCTGCGGAGCGACGTTGTCGTCCATGACGATCACGGTGCGGGTCCGGCCCTGGGCCTGCGCGACGAGCAACGCGGGGTCGTTGACGTCGGCGATCGACACGGCGTCGACCCCGCGTTCGATCGCGGCGCCGGCGAAGCCGTGGTCGGCAAACACCAGGTCGGGCGTGGCGTCGTCGAGCATCCGATCCATCGCGTCCCCCGCGTGGGTGTGCCGAGCACTGGCCTCGTCCGTCAGCATGGCGACGCCGTCGAGGTAGCGGATCTGCCACGGGTGGGGGCGATCCGCGTCGTGCCACGTCTCCCCGTCGGCCGGCTCGATGATGGTCGCACCGCTGACGCGGAGCAGCCGTCCGACCTCGATGTACAGGTGGGCGAGCCCCACCGGGTGACCCGTCGCGATGATCACCCGTTCGCGGCGCCGGATCGCGTCGGCGAATCGGTCTCCGGCCTGGGCGCACGCGTCCAGGACGCGTTCGGGATCGACGGGGACGGGGCCCGTCGTGGCCGTTCGATCGGGCTCGAACCCGGCCGCCCGACCAACGAGGTCGAGGATCTCATCGGGATCGAGCGTCTGGAGCCCCGTCATCCCGAACTGCTTGTCGGGATCGCCCTCGTGGAGCAGCCGGATGTTGCGCAGCACGTTGTCGAGGGGATGGCTGATCTGGGGTCCGGCCACGGCGCCCGAACGCAGGCCCTCGATCAGCTCCTCGCGCCCGACCGCGCGCGGCGTCCAGCGGTCGTCGAGGGCCGGCAGGCGAGCGGCGTGCGATCCGATAACGTCCATCGACCCCATCGTACGAGGAGCGCGGCGACGACCCGAGACGAGGCCTGACGTGGAGCTCCGAGGGTCGGTCGTGGTCGTCACCGGCGCGTCGTCGGGCTTCGGCGAGCTCAGCGCCCTCCGGTTCGGCCGAGCGGGGGCTCGCGTCGTGCTCGCCGCCCGCCGGCTCGAGCGCCTCGAGGCACTCGCCGAGCGGATCGCCTCGGAGGGCGGTTCGGCCCTCGCGGTCCGCTGCGATGTGACGGAGCTCGACCAGCTGACCGAGCTTCGCGACCGGGTGGCAACGACGTTCGAACGGTGCGACGTCCTGATCAACAACGCCGGCATCCGCGGCGGCGGCCCGTTCGAGACCACGGACATCGAGTACCTGAACCGCGTGGTCGACGTGAACCTGCGGGGCGTCGTCCTCGGCACCAAGCTGTTCCTACCGATGATGCTCGGTCGGGGGCGGGGTCACATCGTGAACGTCGCTTCGCTCGCCGGTCGGTTCGCGACGCCCGGCGCCGCGATCTACAGCGCGACCAAACACGCGGTCGTCGCGTTGAGCGAGGCCCTGTACCACGAGCTCGGCCCGAAGGGGATCCTGGTCACGAGCGTGAACCCCGGCTTCTCGCCCACCGAGGGCTTCCCGGCGACGGGTCCGTCCATCGTCCGGCTGGACCCCGATGACGTCGCGAAGCTGATCGTCGACGTCGTCCGCAAGGGCACGGCGCCGGAGATCTCGATCCCCCG
>DASXTX010000042.1:0-54100 GCA_036505195.1 Actinomycetota bacterium | reverse complement strand
GGTGCCGGTAGCGCTTCCGAGGCAACCTGTGTAGTGTCCCTGAACGGTGTGAGGGGCGCTCGGATCAGGCGTGTGTTCGAGAGCGGCCGGGGGAGGGACCTCGCGGACCCCCGTCGTCGGCCGCGGCTCCGCGCCGGAGCGTGGACGATGCGCGAGGACCCCACATGACCTCCAAGGTCCTGCTCGCCGGCGGGTGCGTCCTGACGCTCGGCGCACGGACCCCCAATTACAAGCAGGCCGACGTCCTCATCGACGGCGAGGTCATCGCCGAGGTCGGCGCCCGCCTGCGGGCACGGGACGCCGAGCAGATCGACGTCACCGACACGATCGTTATGCCTGGCTTCGTCGACACGCACCGCCACGCATGGACCTCCCTGTTGCGCAACGCGGGCGAACGGAGCGCGCACGCCGACCCGGCCAACGGCGGCCCGAACGGCTACACGGCCGACGACGTCTACGCCGCCACCCTGATCGGGCTGCTCGGCGCGGCCGAGGCCGGCATCACCACCGTCGTCGATTGGTCCTCCGCGGGACCCGACGACGTCGCCGAGGCTGCGCTCCAGGCGCACGCGGACGCGGGCGTTCGCACCGTGTTCGTCGACGCGGCGCCGACGACGACAGAGCGGGCCGCCCGCCTGCGGGATCGGGCAGGCCCGTCCACGACGATCGCGTTCGGAGCGATCGCCCAGGGGGTCGCATTGGACGAAGCCGCCGCGGCGTGGGCGGCCGCCCGGGAGCTCGGCCTGCGCATCCACGTGCACGCCAATGCGAACGACACCATCTCAGCCGCTTCCGAACGCGGACTCCTCGGCGACGACGTCACCGTCGTGCACGGCTCCCTGCTCGCGGCGACGGACGTCGACGCGATCGCGTCCTCGGGCGCCGCGATCTCGATCGCGCCAGTGAGCGAGATGGCGGGCGGCTCCGGATCGCCGCCGATCCAGCACCTGATCGACAACGACGTGCGGCCGGGCCTCGCGGTCGACGACGTGCGCGTCGCGCCCGGCGACCTGTTCGCGCAGATGCGGGCGGCGATCTCGATGCAGCACGCCACGGTGTTCGACCGCAAGCTGGCGGGCAAGGGCGGCGTTCCGAAGCTGATGACCACGCGCAACGTCATCCGCTTCGCAACGAGCGACGGCGCCATCGCCGCGGGGCTGCGCGGCGTGACCGGTTCTCTGGAGGTGGGGATGCAGGCCGACATCCTCGTGCTCCGGGCCGACCGCCCGAATATCTTCCCGATCAACGACCCGATCGGCGCGGTCGTCTGGGGCATGGACACATCCAACGTCGACTGGGTGTTCGTCGCTGGACGAGCGCTGATGCGAGAGGGCGTGCTCGACGCGGACGTCCAACGTGCGCGGAGCCTGGCCACCGAGGCCCGGCGGCGCATGACCGATGGATCCGGATCGATCGTCGGTGCGGCATCGGGAGGTTCCGGATGAGCAGCGATCGCGTCCGATCGCCGGCCCTCACCTCGTTCGTGGTGGCCTCCCGGTATATGCCGGTGTACGTCGCCCTGCTCCTGCTCCTCATCGTGGCGTCGATCTGGGCCCCCGCGACCCTGAGCGGTGTCGCCATGCGCGGCATCGCACCCTATGGGGCGGTCCTCGGCCTCGCCGCCCTCGGCCAGATGTTGGTCATCATGACCGGGGGGATCGACCTCAGCGTCCCCGGCACCATGAGTCTGGCAGCGGTGATCATGGTGGGTGTCGGGGACGGATCGAACGAGAACATCTGGATCGCCATCGCCACCGCGATCGCCGTCGCCGCGCTGATCGGACTCGTCAACGGCCTCCTGATCGGCGGGCTCAAACTGAACGCGCTCATCACCACCCTTGCGGTGGGTCTGATCGTGGCCGGCGTCGTCAATCGCTATGCGAGCACGTTTCCGGTCCAGAGCCGGGTGCCGCCGGGTCTGTCCGACTGGATCTCCACCCGCATCTTCGGTGTGAGCCCCGTCTTCTGGACGGGTGTCGGGCTCACGATCGTCCTCATCGTCGGCCTTCGCTACACGGCGGGGGGTCGCAGATTCCAGGCGGTGGGGGCCAACCCGGTCGCCTCCCGTGTCGTCGGTGTCCAGGTGAATCTGAACCAGATCCTGGTCTACGTCGTGGCCGCGGTCTTCTACGCCATCGCCGGAGTGGCGCTGGCGGGGCTTCTGCGAAACCCCGGGGTCGGCGCCGGCACAACGTACCTGCTGGGCCCGATCGCGGCCGTGGTGATCGGTGGCGCTTCCCTCACCGGAGGTCTGGCCAGCCCGCTCTCCACGTTCGTGGCCGCTCTGTTCCTCACCGGTCTCAACCAGATGCTGCGGGTGATGGGGCTCCCCACCTCGCTCCAGTTCGTCGTGTTCGGTCTCGTCATCATCGGGGGGATGCTCGTGTCGGGCGATCGGATCATCCGCGGCGTCGAGCAGGTCCTTCGCGAGCGGAGACGCCCGGCGGACCGGCACACGCAAACCGTCCCTGGTCCGATGTGATCGATGGAGAAGGAGGGCCTATGTGACGTGGACGACCGATCCGTGACTGGAGGAGATCGACTCAGGGAGGAGGAACATGCAACGGATCAGGATCGCCGCGGTCATCGCAGCGCTGTCGTTGATGGCGGCGGCGTGTAGCGGTGACGACGGTGGGGACACGACCGCGACCGGATCGACGCAGGGTCAGGCGGCCACCGGCGCCACGGGGGCCCTCGCGGAGTTCGGGGAGAGTACCGACGCGGACCCTGCGCTCGTGGAGAAAGCCCTCGGCCCGGTGGAGCCGTCGGACGAGGCGAGCTGGAACATCATCCTGGCCTCGATCGCGCGGGCTAACCAGGATGTCGATCAAGCCACCATCGACAAGGCGATGGAGTGTTGGAGCAGCAAGGAGTGTGACACCGGCACCGGTGGCGACGTGGTGATGGGCTACGCCGACGGCGGCGGGGACACGGTGAACGTCTGGCGGGCGGTGAGCCATATGGAAGCGATCCTCCAGGCACTCACGTACCCGGAGATCGGGACCATCGTCTCCACCGAAGCCGATTTCAACCCGGATCCCGCCGTGCCCGCCAACGACATCCGGTTCCTGATCCAGCGCGGGGTGGACTTCATCGTCGGGTATCCCGACGCGGGGGTGGCCATCGCCGACGCCATCAAGGAAGCCGACGACGCGGGTATCCCCTATGTCTCGTTCTCGGCAGGCTGGGTCGGCCTTCCAGGCCAGGAAGGCGCCCTCGTTCCGGGCGAGGACTACCTGACCGTTGTCGGCGAGGACCTGTGCGCCCTCGGGCAGAGCTTCGCGCAGGTCCTGGATGACGGCGTTGGCACCGGGGATGTGGCGCTCCTCGGCGGAACTCCAGGCAATGCCTTGTCCCTTGGCTGGCAGCAATGTGCCATCTCCGGGCTCTCAGACGGGATCAATCTGGTCAATCCGCCAGCCAACTCGGACAGCACGACCGGTGACACCAGTTGGTATCCCCCGGCGATCCCCGGAGTCTTCCAGGGGCTGCTGACGACCGACCCGGATATCAAGGGTTACGCGTACGAGTACGCCGACGGCATGTACATCGGACTGCAGACCTACAAGGACCTTGGCATACCGGTGAAGAACCTGACCGTCGCGTTGCGCACCGACGAGCAGAACCTGTTCTGCGATTGGGCCGAGCGCGACGAGCCCACCTACAACATCTGGTACTCGGCCGGTGGCAACTTCCAGTCACGGGTCGGCGTCACGGCGGCGATGATGTCGCTGCAGGGTGCCGAGATCCCGCCTGAGGTGGTCGTGCCACACGTCATGCGGCAGGTGACGACGGCGGACTGCGATCCCAACCGTGTGAACGAGGCGGTTTCCGGGACCTCGCTGGTCCCGGACCCGGTCCTGCAGGCGATGTTCGCCAGCTGATGGAGAACGGTGATCTCGGAGGAGGGTCGGCGGGCGGCGACCTGGTCCTCGAGCTGAGCGGGGTCTCGCGACAGTTCGGGGCGGTACGAGCGCTGACGGATGTCAGCTTCGATTGCCGCGCGGGTGAGGTGCACGCCATCGTCGGCGAGAACGGGTCGGGCAAATCGACCCTCCTCGGGATCGCCAGCGGGTTCGTCGACCCCGATCTGGGGGCGGTCCGGATCGGGGGCGAACCCCTTCGCCGGGACTCCCCGGCGCTGGCGAGGAAATTGGGCCTGGCCATGGCGTACCAGGACACGTCGCTGATCCTGCCCGAACCCGTGAAGAACAACCTCTTCCTGGCGGCGCCCGAGGATCGGCGACCGCCGTTCTGGAGGAGGAAACGCTGGGCGAGGAAGCTGCTGGCCGAGTTCGACCTGGACCTCGAGCTGTTCCCGGACGCCCCTGCGAGTTTGCTCTCCCTGGCCGACCGCCAGCTCTTCGAGGTCGCCAAGGCGCTTGTCGCTGATCCGAAGGTGCTGCTACTCGACGAACCGACCACGGCCCTGGGGCCGGACGAGGTGGATGCTTTGCACCGCACCGTCGCCGACTGCAGCCGCCGTGGCGTCGGTGTGGTGTACGTGAGCCATCGTCTGCCGGAGGTCCTTGAGGTCGCCGACCGGATCACCGTCCTTCGCGACGGCAAGAACCAGGGAACCTTCGACGCGAGGGCCACGACCGAGGCGGAGCTCGTCGAGCTGATCGTCGGCCGCCCGTTCGAGGCCGCGTTCCCTCCGCCCGCCCCAGAGGTGGACCAGAACCGCGAGGTGCTCGTGGTCGACGGCCTTCAGGGACAGTCTTTCGGGCCGGTCAGTTTCACCCTGGACTCGGGGGAGATCGTGGGGATCGCCGGCGCCGAAGGGAACGGGCAGCCTCAGCTCTTCGACTGCCTGGCCGGCCGCCAGCCGCCGAAAGCGGGACGGGTGGTCTGCGACGGCAAGGAGCTGTCACTGATCTCGACCCATGAAGCGGTCGGGGCAGGAGTCATGCTGCTGCCCGGTGACCGCAAGCACGAGGCTCTGATGCCCGTGCTCGGCGTCAAGGTGAACACCACGATCCAATCGTTACGCCGCTTCTCCGTGCTGGGCCTCCTGAGGCGACGCAAGGAGCGGCGTGCCGTCACGGACCTCGTCCAACAGCTGGAGATCCGAACACCATCCATCGAGCAACCGGTCGAGTTCCTCTCCGGGGGCAACCAGCAGAAGGTCTCGGTTGCACGCAGCTTCTTCAAGGAGCCCTCGGTGATCCTCGCCTACGAGCCAACGCAGGGTGTCGACGTCGGCTCCCGCTTCGACATCTACCGAGCCCTACGCACGCGCACGGACGAGGGGACGGCGATGCTCGTCAAGTCGAGCGATCCCATCGAGCTCGCCGGACTGTGCGATCGGGTGCTCGTCATGTCTCGGGGGCAGATCATCGAGGAGATCCCCGGCGACGAGCTCGACGAGCTGCGCATCGTCGAGGCAATGGTGCGGGGGCCAGGTCTGTCCAGGGCTGGGCGATCGCCCCTGGGCGTTGCGATGCCGAGGGGCCCCTCGTCGAACGGGCCGACGTGAGCGGCCGCGTCGACGCAGCGCGCCGCGCCGTCCGCAAGATCCTCCGTGACGCACGCGACAAGAACAAGTGGCGGAAGATCGTCAAGTTCCGCCTGTGGATGCCCGTAGCGCTGCAGGTCCTGCTGGTCGCAGCGCTGCTCTTCTACACCACCTCACGGTTCCCGGGCTTCGTCAACGCCTACAACATCGAACAGATCCTCATCCTGGCGCTCCCCCTGATCGTGGCCGCGATAGCCCAGACCCACGCCCTCCTGGTCGGGTATCTCGATCTGTCGGTCGGCGGCATGATCGGCCTCGGGGTGGTCATTGCCTCGTTCCTGATCGGCGACGAGGCTTCCCTCCCCCAGATCCTGTTGGGGATCGGCGTCATCCTCGTCTGCGGCGTCGCCCTCGGCCTCGTGAACGCCGGCCTGATCCGGGGACTCAAGATCCCCTCCATCATCGCCACCCTGGCTACGTTGAGCATCCTGGACGGGATCTCACTGACGATGCGACCTACGGCGCAGGGCGTCATCAACCCGGGGCTGGTGTCGGTGCTCACGGCGAGCATCGGGCCGATCCCCGTGGCGTTCATCGTCATCCTCGTGGGGGCGGGTCTCGCCGATCTCTGGCTCCATGCTTCCGGATCGGGTCTGGCGCTGAGAGCCGTGGGTTTCGACGATCGGTCGGCCAAACGGGGAGGGGTCAGAACCAACCGGCTCCGGGTCCGGGCCCTCATCCTGTCGGCCGTGCTGGCGGCCGTGGCCGCGTTCTTCGTCATGGCCCGATCCCCGATCGGGAACGCGACCATCGGATCCACCTTCGCACTGAACAGCATCACCGCCGCCGTCCTGGGCGGCGCCTCCCTCGCCGGCGGCCGGGCCACGTTCTTGGGGAGCACGGTAGCGGCGCTCCTTCTCGCGCTCATCATCACCGTTCTACCCTTCCTCGGTCTGTCACCCGACGACGGGCCGCTGATCATCGGCGTCTTGGTGCTGCTCGGGATCATCCTGTTCCAACTCGGCGACCTGAAGGAGCTCGCCAAAGGCAACTACAAGCGTGCCCGGCGCCTGATCACGAAGAACCGGCCACCAAAGGCCACCGCGCTCCCGGCCTTCTACCCGAGCGGCACCGACTTCCGCGTGGCGCCGTCGGGCAAGATGCTGATCCGCGGCGGGACGGTGCTCAGCATGGATCCTGCGCTCGGCGACCTCCCATCGGGCGACGTGCTGATCGAGGGGGAGAAGATCCTGGCGGTCGGGCCGGACCTGTCGAACGGGGAGGTCGAGGTGATCGACGCGGAGGGCATGATCGTCATGCCCGGCTTCGTCGACAGCCACCGCCACATCTGGGAGGGCCTGCTCCGCAACATCGGGACCGATGTCCCCCTGGAGGGGAGGACGAGCTACATCTCGTTCGTCCTGCACAAGCTGGCGCCCGCGTTTCGTCCCGAAGACGCGTACGTCGGCAACCTGGTTTCGGCCCTTGGCGCGATCGACGCTGGGATCACCACCCTGCTCGACTGGTCCCACATCCAGGACTCGCCCGCCCACACCGAGGCGGTGATCCAGGCGCTGAACGACTCGGGGCTGCGGGCGGTGTTCGCGTACGGGTTCCCCTGGTGGGGGAAGTGGGAGGAGCGGCAACCGAGCTGGTTCGTCCGCGCGGCCACCGAGCACTTCGCCAGCAAGGACCAGAAGCTGACGCTCGCGCTTGCGGCGCCCGGTCCCGAGTTCACCGACTTCGAGATCACCCGCGACCACTGGAAGCTGGCCCGGGAGACGGATGCACGCATCACGACCCACGTCGGGGTCGGGAGCTACGGTCAGGACCGCAAGGTGCAGGAGTTCGGCGAGGCGGGGCTCCTCGGCGCCGACACCACCTACATCCACTGCACCACGCTCAACGACACCGAGATCCAGATGATCGTCGACACCGGCGGCACGGTCTCGCTCGCCTCGCCGGTCGAGATGATGATGGGTCACGGGATGCCCCCCATCCAGAAGTTCCTCGACCGGGGGCTCCGCCCCAGCCTCAGCGTGGACGTCGAGACCAACGTCCCGGCCGACATGTTCAACCAGATGCGCTCGGTGTTGGGGCTGCAGCGGGCGATCGCCACCGCCGAGGGCAAGTCGCCCGTGTCGACCCGGGAGGTCCTCACCTACGCCACGGTGGAGGGAGCCAGGGCCAACGGGCTCGAGTCGAAGGTAGGGACGCTGACGCCGGGCAAGCAGGCCGACCTCATCATGCTGCGCACCGATCGGATGAACGTCACGCCGCTCAACGACCCGGCGACCGCGGTCGTTGCCGGGATGGACACCGGGAACGTCGACACGGTCCTGATCGGCGGTCGGGTGATGAAACGGCACGGCCGGCTCCTCCATGTCGACTGGCCGGCTCTCAGGGACAAGGCCGCCGAGTCCAGGGACTTCGTCATCGACAAGTCGGGCTTCAAGCTCCCGGGTATCTGAGATGAAGGAGAACGGCATGGCGGGCGAGCTCGGCGACCTCGGTTCGCGGCTCCGCGAGGAACGGGAGCGAGCGCACATCAGCCAGCGCGAGCTGGCACGCCGGCTCGGGGTCTCGGCGAGCCTGATCTCGCAGATCGAGTCCGGCCAGTCCAAGCCCTCGGTGAGCACGCTCTACGCCATCGTGACCGAGCTAGGCGTCTCGCTCGACTACGTCTTCCGGGTCCACGAGCACGAGCTCTCGATCGCGACGGCCGTCGGTGCGGAAACCACGGCGCCGGATGTCGAGGGCCCTGTGGTTCGCCCCGCCGAGCGCCACGTGGTGGAGCTCGCGTCGGGCGTCCGATGGGAGAGGCTCACGAGCCACGAGCACGAGGACGTCGACTTCCTCCACGTGACCTACGACGTGGGCGGCTCCTCGTCGCCGGACGAGCGCCTTATGCGCCACCAGGGGCGAGAGTACGGCCACGTCCTGACGGGACGGCTCGGCGTACAGCTCGGGTTCGAGCGGCACGAGCTCGGACCCGGCGACTCGATCGCGTTCGACTCGACCACGCCGCATCGCCTGTGGAACCTCGGCGACGAGGTCGTCCACGGGGTGTGGTTCGTGATGGGTCGGTCCGGGTGACCGCCCGCGAGGGCGGAGGGTGGGATTCGAACCCACGTACGGGTCGCCCCGTAAGCGGTTTCAAGACCGATTACGGCACGTTCTCGACCAGGGACGATGGAGCCGAAATGGCTCCTGACCTGTGGTTTCGCGTCTCTTCGGTTCCCCCGATTCCCCTAGTTTCCCTGCCAATTGTGGCCCCAATGTGGCCCGACACCGCCGCTCCCCCCAAGGGTGGGGGCGCCCCATCGCCGAACTTCGCGCTCCGCTCCGGAGGTTCGCTCGACGCCGGGAACGCGCCCGAGCAAAACGCAGCGTTTCGTTGGGCGATCCCCTACGACAACGCCGCAGCCAAGAGCTTCTTCGCGACGCTCGCGGGGCACGTCAGGAGCGGACCGAGACCCACTGGCGGTCTTCGACTTCATCGAGGTCTTCTACAGCCGGCAGCGAAGCCATCCATCAATCGGCTGCATCGAGGACGCCTGTCCAGAAAACTCATCGATTGAAGGCAAGCGCTCTTCTCCTTTCAAACAGACGGGCCTCCCGAACCCACGTTGCCCACGTTGAGGGAGAGGGGCAGCACATGTCTCCCGGGTACTGCCCCTCTTGGGTGACGCACAATTACGCCGTCGGGATGACGGACACCGTCATCGCACAGCCCTGTAGAGTCACGCCGCCACCCGATCGCTCAGGATTGAGTTCGTCGAGCGACGTACGAAGATCGATGGCTCCGATCTGAATCTCGTATTCACCTGCGGGCACTTCCACGAAGGGCCACATCACCGTCGCGGTGTCATGGTCAGGCGTGGAATGCCAGGTGAATCCATCGGTCGGAGAATTGTCTTCGTAGCCATTGTCCCCTTGGAGCCACATGACGATGTATAGGTCAGCACCACCGATTGGAGTCCGGCCCCATCCCCATTTCATAGTCCAGTCCACGACGAGCGTTGACGGTTGAGGGACACTGAAACGCATAGTCGGTAACTGAGTACCTGGGTACAGGGGTATCCTGTCTTGCGGACAAAGCCCTGGGTCCTTCGTCGTGTACACATTGGTCGGCGATCCGCCTTGGAACACAGGCGACTCACCAAAGCCGACACCAGGCAGTAATGCGACCGCCGCGACGATCGTCACCACGACGGCGACGGCCGTCTGGGTCCTGGATGTTGGAAGCCTTCTCATTGCCTCCCTTTCTCTCCGGGATGAGCGAGGCCTGTTTCCGAACTATCGATTCGCCGGGGGTGATCGCGCCACGCGGACGTTGGGATCCAATGAGCTTCCGCTAGCACTCGGACTTGTCGACTCGGACAGAGACCCATTGGTTCTTGTCGACAGTGGCATGAACGTGTTCACCGTCTCTGGTATGGCGTGCGCAGGCGATGCCAATGCCAGTATCAGCAGCATCAGCGGAGTATCGGGATCCCCCTTCTCGCATCGATTGTCATTCGCACGCTCAGAACCTCCTCCCCGGGATGACCCGAAACATGCCGTGGACGGCAATCCAGTCCCTCCCACTGCCGCTCCCTCCTACTGCGCCAACTCCCTCACAGACGCCACGGGTCGAGAAGGTTTACCAACGAGCGAGGTTCGCGGCGCGTTCCTGGCCTAGAGGATCACCCGGCGAACCCGGTTGTTCCCCGAGTCCGCGATGTAGAGAACGCCGTCGGGCGTAAGCAGCATCCCCGAGGGCTCGGAAAGCCCCGCCAGGCGGGCTGGGCCCCAATCCCCACCGAAGCCCTTCCCCCGCAGTCCGACGACCGTGGTGATGATCAGGGTCCGGTCGACCATCCGGATGCAGTTGTTCCCTGTGTCCTCGATGTAGAGGTTGCCATCTTCGTCCACCGCGACGTGCTCGGGGGAGTTCATCCGCGCCTCGATCGCCGGGCCGCCGTCCCCTGCATAGCCGACCTTGCCGCCGCCGGCGACCGTGGTGATCACACCGCTGGCGGCGTCGATCCGTCGTACGACGGACGGCAGCTGCGTGAAGTAGACGTTGCCGCCTTCATCGAGGGCGATCCCCCACGGATGGTCGACCCGCGCGTCCGTCGCAGGTCCGCCATCGCCGGACCAACCGGGCGCGCCCGTCCCGGCGATCGTGGTGATCATCCCATTGGTGTCGACCATCCAGATGCGGTTGTTGTCATGGTCGACGATGTAGACGTTCCCCGCTCGATCGACGGCCAGGTCATAGACCCAGCCGAGCTCGGCGTCGGTGGCGGGACCGCCACCACCGGAGAAGCCTGGTCGGCCCGTGCCAGCAATCCTCGTGGCCTCGCCGGAGGGGCTGATCCTGTTCACCATGAAGTGTTTGCCGTCGCCGCCGCCGACGTAGAGGTTGTCCTCGGCGTCGATCGCCAGCGCGTTGACACTCCTGCCGAGACGGAGCTGATTCGCTTCGGTGAGCGCGGTCGCCTCGCCGGTTGCCGGCGGACCCACAACGGTCGTGATCCGACCGGACCCATCCACCTTGCGAACGCGCCCGCTCTCGAGGATGTAGAGGTCCCCGGCCGAGTCGACGACGAGATCGTACGGGTAGCGGACGGCCGCTTCGACGGCGAGGCCGCCGTCGCCGGAGGACTGGGCAATCCCTATCCCCGCCACGGTCGTGATGATGCCCCTGGGTGCAGGTGGCGTTGCCGGACGCGTCTCGCCCACGCTCCTGAGGGCCTCGAGAGCGCGCGGGACGAGCACCGCTGCAAGGACTACGACCGCGACCCCCGCCGAGAGCATGGCGAGCCGTCGATTCCGCCGACCCCGCCGGCCCCTCTGGACGATGACGTAGAGGTCGCGCTCCATCGAGGACCTATCGATCGGGACGACCGGCCCGGACAGGGCCCGCTTGAGGCGCTCGTCATCAAGGCGCATGTCTGACGTCCTCCGGCTCTTCTTCCTCCTCCAGGAGTTCGGCAAGCCGCTTCCGCGCGCGATGCAAGTGGACCTTCGCCGTGACCTCGGAACAGGCCAAGATGTCGGCGACGTCCGCGACGGAGCGGTCCTCGAAGTAGAACAGGACGACCGCGGCACGTTGCGCTCCTGACAGCTTCGCCACCGCCCGGAGCACGTCCAGGTCGAGCGGTCCGGATGCCGGAGCGGCCTCGAACTCGTGCTCGAGCCGCCGTCGTAGTCGTTCCCGCCGCATCGCTCGTACCGCCATCCGGATCGCCACGCGCCGGATCCAGGCTTCGGGGCGCTCGTAGTGCGAGATGCGGCGCCACCGAGAAAACAGCTGGACGAACGCTTCCTGCGCGAGATCTCTGGCCTGCTCCTTATCGCGGACGATCAGGTACATCGACCGTACGAGCGCTGGGTATTCCGCCTGGAAGAAGCTCGCGAACTCGGCGTCCGGTTCGGCCGCAGTGTCCCTAATGCCCGTCCTTCTGAGCATGACCATCGACGCGTATCTTCCTCCGACAACTGCGCCCGCGGAAGCGCGAATCCGAGCCCCCGACCGCCGCAAGCCTTCGCGCGCGAGCCCCTGAGACTGCTACGGCCGGGCCGAGCACCTGACGGCACGGCATCCGGTGAACTGCTGGGGTGACCCGTCGGAAGAGGTGTGTGTGCCTCGGTGACGGCGCGAGCCCGTCCAAGCGTGACCACCAACGCGATGATCCGATCCAAGCACGGGCTGTCATTGAATTCCGCAATTCGTGAAACCGCAGGCGGATGGCGGGAGGGCCGGGATTCGAACCCGGGAGCGAGTTGCCCCGCTAGCGGTTTTCAAGACCGCCGCCTTCGTCCGCTCGGCCACCCTCCCGACGGCAAGGGTAGCGGAGGCCGGCGCCGGCCCGGTCCCCCGGTCGGATTTCTGGCACCATGGTTCGACCTCATGACGGACGGGACCGACCGACGCGAGGGCGCCGGGCCGTGGACGGAGCGCCTCCAGCACACCGACGAGGCCCTCTACCGCGCGCTCGTCGAGAACCTCCCGGCGGTCATCTATCAGGTCGCGCCCGACGACGATCGCCGGACGATGTACGTCAGCCCGCACGTCGAGACGGCCCTCGGGTACTCGCGTGACGAGTGGCTCGGCCAGCCGGACATCTGGATGGAGCTCCTGCACCCGGACGACCGCGAGCAGACCCTCGCCGCCCACGACCTTCACAACGAGACCGGCCGACCCTGGAGCCGCGAGTACCGGCTGATCGCCAACGACGGCCGGGTGGTCTGGTTCCGCGACGTCGCGAATCTGGTCCGCGACGACGACGGCCGCCCGCAGCACTGGCTGGGCCTTCAGCTCGACATCACCGAGCTGAAGGGCGTCGAGGGGGAGCTACGCGCAGCCCGCGACGAGCTCGAACGGCGGGTCGTCGAACGCACCGCCGAGCTCGAAGAGGCGAACGCGCTGATGGCGCTCGAGATCGGCGAGCGCCGGCGCGTCGAGGCTGAGCTTCGAGGGGCCGAGCACCGGTACCGGCTCTTGGCCGAGCAGATCCCCGCCGTGACGTACATCTGGGAGGCGAACCGTCCCGAAGGAGCCAAGCCCCAGTACTACACCAGCCCTCGGATCGAGCAACTGCTCGGCTACTCGGTCGATGAGTGGCACGCGTCTGCGGACTTCTGGATGTCCCGCCTGCATCCGGATGACCGCCACGCCGTCGTCGCGGCGTACTTGCGTTCGGAGACCACCGGTGAGCCGTTCGCGATGGAGTTCCGCTACCTGCACAAGGACGGCCGCATCGTCTGGGTGGCGGACCAGGCGATCCTGATGTCGCGCGACGACGGACGCCCGAGGCTGTTCCAGGGCGTGATGATCGACGTCACTTCGCGCAAGGATGCCGAACGAGCGGCGACCGAGACGGAGTTGCGGTACCGCGACCTCGCGGAGCAGGTCCCCGGTGTGATCTACGTAGCCGAGATGCACCCGATCGACAGCGGGTACCGGCTCCGATACGTGAGCCCCCAGCTGACGTCGCTCTTCGGGTATGAGCTCGCCGACTGGGCGGACACGGAACGGTGGCTGGCAACCGTGCACCCCGAGGACCGCGCGCGTGTGCGGGCCGTCGACGAGAGCGTCGCCGACGAGGGCGGGTTCGAGATGGAGTACCGGATCTTCCACCGCGACGGCAGCATCCGGCGGGTCCGCGACCAGGCCCACGTGCTGGCGCGGGACGCGCTGGGCCGGCCGACGGAAATCCAGGGACTCGTCCTGGACATGACGGACGCACGCAGGATCGACCGGGAGCGCCGCGAGGCCCGCGTACGGTACCGCTCGCTCGTCGAGGCCATCCCGGCCATCACCTACCTCGAGCACGCCAGCCCGGGGGCGCCGGAAGAGTCGAGGTTCGCCTTCGTAAGCCCGCAGATCGAGCGGATCCTCGGCTTCACCCCTGACGAGGCGACGAGCGACCCGCACTTCTTCGAGCGGACCCTTCACCCGGACGACCTGGACCGCATCCGGGAAGCCAACGCGCGGGCCGAGTCGACGGGCGAGCCGTTCGACGAGGAGTTCCGGCAGTTGACCAAGGGCGGCCAGATCCGCTGGATGCACGATCGCGCGGTCCTGGTCCGCGACGACGATGGCTCGCCTCGGTTCTGGCATGGGGTGACAACCGACATCACCGACCGCAAGGAGGCGGAGCGCAACCTCCGTCTGGTCGAGGCACGCTACCGCACCCTGGTCGAACAGATCCCGGCGGTCACGTTCATCGAGACCCCCGGGGCGCCACCCAACGAGACCTGGTTCACGTACCTCAGCCCGCAGGCCAAGCAGATCTTCGGCATAACCAGCGAGGAACTGCTCGCCAACCCCGCGCACTTCGGGGAGTTCGTGCACCCCGAGGACCGAGACCGCGTGTACGCGGCCAACACGCGTTCGGAGGAAACCGGCCAGCCCTTCAACGAGGAGTTCCGGATCATCCGCCTTGACGGGCGCATCGTGTGGCTGGACAGTCGCGCCGTGCTCGTCCGGGACGACGAAGGCAGGCCGAAGTTCTGGCAGGGAGTCGCGATCGACGTCACCGCCCACCGCGAGCTCGAGAGCCGCTACCGGGATCTGGCCGGAATGGTCTTCGGCGAGCTCGGCGTGGACGCCGACTAGCTCGTTCCCGCGACCGGCCGTCCGCTCGGCCGGAGCTCGCGGAGGTGCTCGGGCAGGTACGGGTGCAAGGCCGTGGGGAGCCCGACGGACCCGTCCGCGCGCTGGTAGTTCTCGAGGATCGCGATCAGGGTCCGGCCGATCGCGGTGGCGGTCCCGTTGAGCGTGTGCAAGACCTCGACCTCCCCCGAGGTGCGGCGGACCCGGGTCTGCCCGCGGCGGGCGCCGTAGTCGGTGTAGTTCGAACAGGACGTGAGCTCGCGGTACCGGCCCTGCCCCGGCAGCCACACCTCGAGGTCGTACTTCTTCGCGGCGGCGCCCCCGAGGTCACCCGCCGCCACGTTCACGATGCGGTACGGCAGGTCGAGGGTGCCGACGATCTCCTCCTCGACCCCGACCATGAACTCGTGCTCGTCCCACGAGTCCTCCGGTCGCGCGAACGAGAACATCTCCACCTTGTCGAACTGGTGGACGCGGAACATTCCGCCCATGTCCTTGCCGTAGGTGCCGGCCTCGCGGCGGAAGCACGTCGAGTACCCCGCGTAGCGGATCGGGAGGTCCGCCTCGTCCAGGATCTCGGTCGCGTGGAACGCGGCGAGCGAGACCTCCGACGTACCGACCAGGTACAGCTCGTCGGAGGTCGTGACGTAGATGTTGACCTCGTCCGTCGGGAGGAACCCGCTGCCGAACATCGCCTCCTCGCGGACCAGGACCGGCGGGATCACCGCGATGAACCCGCGCGCCGCCAACAGATCGAGCGCGTGCCGGACGAGCGCGAACTGGACCTGCACGATGTCGCCCAGCAGATAGACGAACCTGGAGCCGCTGGTCCGAGCGGCCCGTTCGCCGTCGAGCATGCCCAGCCGTTCACCCAGCAGCGCGTGGTCCTTGGGCTCGAAGTCGAAGGTCGGGGGTTCGCCGTGGCGGCGCACCTCGACCGCATCCTCGTCCGTGAACCCGTCGGGCGCCGATTCATGGGGGAGGTTCGGGGTCCGGGCAAGCAGGTCGGCGAGCTCGGCCTCGACCTGGTCGAGCTGGGGCTCGAGCTCCTTGAGCTCGGCCGAGACCTTGGCCACCTCGGCGATCAGGCGCTGCTTCTCCTTGCCCTCGGCACCGCCGATCGCCTTGCTGGTCCGGTTCTGCTGCGCGCGCAGCTCCTCCACACTGATCGTGATCGCGCGCCGTCGCTCGTCGAGCTCGAGGATCGTGTCGACGGCGTCGGCCAAGTGGCGCCGGGCGAGGCCCCTGCGGAACCGGTCGGGGTCCTCTCGGATCGCCCGGACGTCGAGCACGCTAGACCTTGGCCTGCTCGGCCTCGGACGTCGCGCCCTTCGCCGGTGCCGCGGCGGCCTTCTGCGGCGGGGCCGGTTGCTGATCCATGATGGACTGCCCCTGGAAGATGCCGCCCTCCTCGACGACCAGGGTCTTCGACGTGATGTCGCCGTCCACGCGCCCGCCCCGCGCGAGCTCGGCCCGCCCCTTGACGAGGATCGAGCCCTTGAACCTGCCCGCCACCACGACGTTCTGCGCGCGGATGTCCGCCTCGACCTGGCTCTGCGGCGAGAGCAAGACGTCGCCCTCGGCGTTGATCTGCCCCTTCACCTGCCCGTCGATCCGCAACGACCCGGCGGACACGACCGTGCCCTCGAGCTTGGCTCCCTGCCCCACGATGGTGACCTCTCCGCCCTGCCGATCTGCCATCCCTCGCACCTCCGTCCGTCCCGGATCCGTCCGGGTCGTCTCGTCTCGCTCGTCCGAACCAGCGTCGCCCGGCGCCGCGGGGAGATCGGCGGCGGCCGGTACCGGGTCGTCCCGTCGCCAGATCACGTCGCCGACACCGCCCGCTCGGCGCCCGGCTCCCGCGCCTGTCGGATCGCTTCCTCCTCCTCGATCGACAGACTGTAGGGGCTGTGGCCCTCGGAGACCGGCTTCGCGTACACCCTCGTGTCGTGCCTGCCGTTGATCGAGGTCATCACCACCCCCGTGCCACGGTCGTCGAGCAGCGCACAGGAGAACGACAGCCGGCCGCCGACGTCCTCGAACGCGTCGTACCGCACCAGCCCGACGTTGCGCACCGCGCCCTGGATGTCGATCTGCTGTCGCCGGTCGGTCCCGGCGAGCGCTCGGACGGCCGACTCGAGCCGCGCGATCCGGTTCGACTGGTCGTCGAGGATCCCGTGCAGGATCTCGTCGACCACGACCGGTTCCTGGTTGCGGCGCCGACGCCCCGACGCGAACGCCGACAGGGCCAATGCGAGCGCCGCAAGGCCGATCGCGACGAGCACCAGCCGGCTGAGGGATTCTGGAGAGAACGTCATCGTCGGGAACCGCCGAAAGAGGCCACTGACCTGCGGCTTTCTGCGAGTGCCGCAGTATACAATCAACGCCCTCGCGGTCGAACGCGGTTCGCCCGCCGGAAGCCAGCCTGATGCGACTCGCTTACTTCGATTGCATCGCCGGGATCTCGGGCGATTCGGCCTTGGGTGCGCTCGTCGACGCCGGGGCCGACCGGGACGAGCTGCGGGCGCATCTGGCGACGCTGCCGCTCGAGCCGTTCGAGCTCGGGTTCGATGAGGTCGATGAGCACGGGGTGCGAGCGGTCCGCGCCGAGGTGCGGACCTCGGGCACCGCCGGGGTGATCCGGACGTACGCGAGCGTTCGCGCGCTGCTCGACGCATCCGACCTGCCGCCGGACGCCCTGCACCTCGCGCATCGGATCTTCCGTCGCTACGCTGAGGCCGAGGCCCGCGTCCAACGACGGGACATCGAGACGGTGACCTTCCACGAGCTCGCAGGTCTGGACGCGATCGTCGACGTCGCCGGGACGGCGCTCGGGCTCACGATGCTCGGGGTCGAACGAGTCTTCTCCTCGGCGGTCCCGACGGGCCTGGGGATGGCGCGCTCCGAGCACGGGGCGATGCCGATCCCGTCGGCCACAGTGGTGGAACTGCTACGCGGCGCTCCCATGTTCTCCCGCGGGGTCTCCGCGGAGCTCACGACGGCGACCGGGGCGGCGATCCTGGCCGCGACCGTGGAGGGGTACGGCGAGATCCCGGCGCTTCGGATCGAGGAGGCCGGCTACGGCGCGGGCGCCGCGCGCCTGGACTTCCCGAACGTCACACGCGTGCTCATCGGGATCGAGGAGCCGGCGAGCTCGTTGCCGAGCGTGCCCGGTGTCCCCGAGCTCAGGCTCGTACCGGAGCCGCCCGAGCCGGACGATCCCGGGGAGGCCGGCTGACGCTCGGAGGCGTTCGCAGAGCAGAGACCGCCGCACGGCGCACGCACGCCACCCGCGATTTCAGCCTTTCGGCCGGGTTGCCCCGATCCATCCGACCGTCATAGGTTGCTGTGCACAACCCGTGTTCTTCGGGACGGGCGCACGAACGACTCGGAGGGAGGCCCGAGGTGAATCGACGCGTGGCCCTGTTGACCGTCCTGGCGACCCTCGCGCTGATCGGCGCGACCAACGTGCCGGCCGGCGCCGGATCCAGTAGCTCAGAGGCCGAGACCACGGCCCACCTGCAGATGTACACCGTCGTCGCGGACCAGGCGGGGGCGAAGGCGATCAAGTCCGGCGGGTACGACATCGCGTCGGTCGAGCGAGCGCCCGGCGGCAGTGTCCGCCTGGAGATCGTGGCGTATCCATCGCAGCTGCCCGCACTCGAGAAGTTCGGCACGGTCGAGCTCTGGCGGAACGACGCGGGCCTGACCTCGACCCAGCTCGCGGTGCAGCAGGCGGCCGCGGGGTACAAGGTCTGGCGGGACTACGACGGGTCCGACGGTCTCCGTCAGTACATGTACGACCTCGAGGCAGCGAACGAGGACATCCTGGACCTGGAGGTCATCGGCACCACGTACGGCACGGACCCCGAGGGTGACGGGCCCGACACCCCTCGCGAGATCATCGCGCTGCGGTTGTCCGCGGGCGACGTCGAGGGCGAGGGCGACGACGGGAGCAAGCCGGCGGTCCTCTACTCCTCGACGATCCACGCACGTGAGTGGATCGCCACCGAGGTCAACCGCAGGCTCCTCGAGTGGTTCATCAAGGGCTGGCGCGAGGAGAAGCCCGATGCGGTCGACATCCTGAACACGACCGAGCTGTGGTTCATCCTCGTGCAGAACCCGGACGGCTACCAATACACGTTCGACGTGGACCGACTCTGGCGGAAGAACCTGCGCGACAACGACGGGGTGCCGGGGATCAGCAGCCTGGACGGCGTCGACGGCAACCGGAACTTCGCCGAGCACTGGAACTACGACGACGAGGGTTCGGGCACGATCACCTCGGACGAGACCTACCGGGGGCCCAGGCCGTTCTCCGAACCCGAGACCCGGGCGATCAGGGACCTGTTGATCAACATCCACCCGACGTACCACATCAGCTATCACTCGTTCGGAGAACTGCTCCTGTACCCGTTCGGGTTCCAGGTCAACACGCCGTCGGCCGACGATCCGATCTACGTCGCGTGGGCCGGCACCGACAAGAAGCCAGCGGTGCAGGGGTACAACCCCGGCGTCGGAGCCGACCTCTACACGACGAACGGCGAGCAGACCGACTACGCGGCCGCGATCCAGGGTGCGCTGGCCATCACGCCCGAGCTCGGCGAGGGCAACCAGAACAGCGGGTTCGAGTTCCCCGACAGCGAGGGTGAGATCCAGCACGAGTTCCTGATCAACAAGGACTTCGCGGTCGCGGCCGCACGTTCGGCAACGGATCCCGACAACCCCGTGTCGCCCGTCAACATCAAGACGCAGCCCTTCTACCTCAACATGGCGAAGGTGGACCCGCAGAAGTCGTTCAACCCGATGAGCGACTTCACGTTCGCGCACTCGTACAACGGCGACGAACAGCCCGTGCAGGTCCTGGCGCGGCGAGACCTGGACAACGATGGGGATCAGGACGCCGTCACACTGAACTACTCGATCAACGGCGGGGCCACGCAGACGGCGTCGACCGACGAGTGGGACGGCGGCGATCGGTACGGCGGGCCCGGCGACACCTACTACCGGATCGTGCGTGGGAACGTCACCGGGGCTCCGTTGAACAGCAACGTGAAGGTCTGGTTCACGGGAGTGGGCAAGACGAGCGACTCGTTCACCTTCCACGTGGACAAGACCAACGCCAACCAGGTCTTGATCCTCGCCGACACGGACTACACGGGGCCGTCGAACTTCCCGCCGTACACGGCAGGCGATGGGACCCCGCCGTTCCTGACCGCCTACACGGACGCCGTCGCCGCCTCGGGGCGGACGTACGACGTCTACGACGTGGACGCGATGGGCGCGGCCCCGGACCACCTCGGCGTGCTCGGTCACTACGACGCCGTCATCTGGTACACGGCCAATGACCTGCTCTCGAGGGTGGCCGGCCAGCCGGGCGGCACTGGAGCCGAGACCCAGGCGAACACGATGATGCTGGAGGTCCGGGCCTTCCTGAACGAAGGTGGCCGGCTCCTGTACACCGGGCGCCACGCTGGGTGGCAGTTCGCGAACGCGTTCGACTACAACCCGGTCAGCACCCCGCCGCTCTGCGACGCCGTCGACCTCGAGGCGAACGACGGGTGCCTCTTCCTGTCCGACGACTTCCTGCAGTACTGGCTGGGCGCGTACCTGTTCGTCGAGGACGGCGGGACCGACCGAGGGGATCCCGCGACCACCGACGACGACACGGCCTTCCCGGTGGTCGGGACCGACATCCCCTTCGCCGGCGCCGCCTCCAGTCCGTGGACGATCAACCAGACGTTCGCCGCGGGCCGGGACGCGACGACGCAGTCGTTCATCACGACGAGCAGTATCCTCAAGACCTCCGACTACCCGCAGTTCACGAGCACCGCGCCCGCGCAGTGGGAGACGGGGCTCGCCGGACCGTACGAACCGCACGGCGGGGTGCAGTACGTGTACTCGCAGCGGGCCGACATCCGGTACCAGCGGCTGATGAACACCTTCACGCCGACGGCCGGTGACGCCGAGCTCTCGTTCTTCACGTCGTACGACACCGAGCAGGATTGGGACTTCCTGTTCGTCGAGGCGCACACGGTCGGGCAGGACGACTGGGTCACGCTCGAGGTGCCGGGCATCACCGGCAACGGCACCGGCGAATCGTGCGCCGCAGGGTGGTTCGAGCTGCATCCCTGGCTCGAGCGGTACCAGACCGCGAACTGCCTCAACGACCCGGCCTTCGAATCGGCGGCCTGGAACGCCACGTCGGGGCGATCGCCCGGGTGGGAGGAGTGGACGGTCGACCTCTCCGGACCGGATGGCGCATGGCTCGGACAGGACGTGGAGGTCTCCATCTCGTACGCGCAGGACTGGGCAACGCAGGGGCTCGGCGTCTGGGTGGACGACGTCGACGGACCCGGCACCGCCGGCGACACGGGCTTCGAGAGCGGCCTGGGTACCTGGACCGTGGGTGACCCGACCGAGATCGGGAGCGCGATCAATCCGGTCGACTGGTTCGTCACCCCCGACGTCGGGTTCACCGAGGGCGCGATGACCTCGATGACCCCGGGAGACGCGGACTTCCGAACGCTCTACTTCGGGTTCGGCTTCGAGAACGTGGCCGGGACGGACGAGCGGAACGAGATGATGGACCTGGCGCTCGACTACCTGACCTGAGGAGAGACGTGGGCGGGGCCGGCGGAATCGCGCCGGCCCCGCCATTCGCCGCCGGGTGGGCGAGGGGGGAGTTGAACCCCCACGTCCTTGCGGACACAGGAACCTGAATCCTGCGCGTCTGCCAATTCCGCCACTCGCCCGAGCGGGAACGAATCGTAGCAGTCGTGCTCGGGGGTTCCGGGCTCGGTTCGCGGGGTAGAATCCGCGCGACCCGCCTTCCGACCAGCGGAAACAGCGACCGTGCCCATCCTTCGTGACTTCGAGCGACGTCTCGGCGGTATCGTCGAGGGGTTCTTCGCGACGACGTTCCGCTCGGGCCTGCAGCCGGTCGAGCTCGCCAAGCGGATGATGCGCGAGATGGACGGGACCAAGACCGTCGGGGTCAAGGAGGTCTGGGCCCCGAACCGCTACGTGTTCACCTTGTCCGACTCCGACGCGAAGCGGTTCGAGCAGGCCGAGCAGGCCCTGGTCAACGAGCTCAAGCAGGTCGTGCGCGAGGCCGCGGCCGAACGCGGCTGGGGGCTCGTGGGTCCTCCCGAGGTGGAGTTCGAGGTCGATACGGAGCTCGGCAAGGGCCGATTCGGCTGCGAGGCCTCGTTCGTCGAGGGCGAGGAGGAGCTCGCGCCGCAGCCTTCCGTGGGCGAGCGGGGCTCGCTGGTCCGCCTGCTCGACGGGGTCAGCTACGCGCTCGCCAAGCCGTCCGTCACGATCGGTCGGCTCCCCGAATGCGACGTGGTCGTGGACGACCCCGGCGCCTCCCGGCAGCACGCCCGGATCCGGCGCACCGAGTCCGGCTTCGTCCTCACCGACCTGGGCTCGACGAACAGCACGATGGTCAACGGCGAGCCGATCCAGGAGCACGTGCTCGAGCACGGCGACCGCATCACGATCGGCGAGACCGAGCTCGAGTTCCGGAGCGGCTGACCGTGTCGCCGTTCGTCCTGTCCGTGCTGAAGTACTCGTTGCTGGTCCTGCTGTACTTCTTCGTGTTCCGCGCGATCCGCTCGGTCGCGGTCGACGTCGGTGGACGCAAGCGGGGAAGGACGACCCAGACGCGGACCCCGGCTTCCACGAGCACCGCCAAGCCGTCGAAGGGCGGCAGGGCGCCCACGCAGGTCGTCGTGCACGATGCCGGCGGCGCAAAGCCCCTTACGGTCAAGCTCCGAGAGACGACCGAGATCGGCCGCGGCGATCGATGTGCGATTCGCCTCCAAGACCCGTACGTTTCACAGGTGCACGCACGCCTGTACGCCAAGAACGGCGCCTGGCACGTCGAGGATCTGGGGTCGACGAACGGCACGCTCCTCAACGATCGGCGGGTCGACGCGCCGGTGGAGGTCCACGCCGGCGACGTCCTGAAGATCGGCAAGACCATCCTGGAGCTCAAGCGATGAACGTCAGCGTCGGCGCCGCGACGGACATCGGCCAGGTTCGCGAGGGCAACGAGGACTCCTATCTGGTCGTCGAGCCCCTGTACGCGGTCGCCGACGGGATGGGCGGCCACCGAGGCGGCGAGGTGGCATCGAGCCTGGCGCTCGAGACCGTGCAGGGGATGTTCGAGCGGCGAGAGGGCTCGCTCGCCGAACAGGTCGCCGAGGCCAACCGCGCCGTCTTCGACCGCTCGCAGAGCGATCGAAAGGTCTCGGGGATGGGGACTACGCTGACGGCGGCTCAGGTCGATGGGAACCGGGTGCACCTCGTGCACGTGGGCGATTCCCGGGCGTACCTCCTCCGCGGCGGCGAGCTCACGCAGATCACCGAGGACCACACCCTCGTCCATCGGATGGTGATGGAGGGCGAGATCAGCGAGGAGGAGGCCGAGACGCACCCGCACCGGAGCATCCTCACGCGGGCCCTCGGCGTGGACCAGAATATCCAGGTCGATGAGGGCGACCTCGAGGTCGAGCCGGGCGACCGGCTCCTGCTGTGCACCGACGGCCTCACCGGCATGGTCCCCGAGGGGCAGATCCGGGAGATCCTGCTCGAGAGCCTCGACCCGCAGGAGGCGGTCGACAAGCTCGTCAAGGTCGCCAACCGCGCCGGCGGTATCGACAACATCACCGCCCTGATCCTCGACTTCGCGGACGACGGCGGCGGACCCGCGACGAAGGGGTTCGCGATCCCTGGGCAGCCCACGTCGGAACGGCCGATCGCGCCTGCGGCTCCCACGAACCGATCCGACATCACGATCGTCGGCGCCCCGGTCCCCGCGCCACCGCCCGGGTCCCCGGTGGCCCCGAGCTCCCGTCCTGCGTCCCGCACGGATCGGCCGGCGACCGAGCCGCGGCCCGAGCGCTCGCCGCGGCCCGGATCACGCAGGGTCGGGCGGAAGGTGGGGATCTGGACCGGCGTGACCTTCGCGATCGTCGCCCTCGGCGTGGTGGGGCTCCGCCTGTACCTCGACACCCAGTGGTACGTCGGCGTCTCGAACGGCCGGGTGGCCATCTTCCGCGGGGTGCCCGCGGAGGTCGCCGGGCTCGAGCTTCACTCGGTCGTGGTCGAGACCTCGATCCCGGCGAGGCAGGCCGAGGCCCTGCCCCTGTACCGGCAGCTCCCCGACGGCATCACGGCGGACGACCGCGCCGGCGCGGAGGCCATCGTGGAGAGCATCCGAGAAGACGTCGCCCGATTCGAGCAGCCCGCCCCGTGAGTCGCGCCGCGGCGCCGAGGGGCCGCACGTCGCTCGCGCCTTCGGTCGCGTTCACCATCCTCGCGCTGATCCTGTCGGTCGGCGCCTACGTGATCGCGGGGTTCGGCAAGCGCGGTCAGCTGCCGGCGACCTTCGCGCTGTACGTCACGATCTTCGCGGCGGGGTACGCCGGCGCGTTGGTCGTCACCCGCGTGTTCGCTCCGCGGGCCGACCCCGCACTGTTCCCCACCGCGGCCGTGCTGGTCGGGCTCGGCTTCGCGATGATCTTCCGGCTCTCGGGCGGGCTGGCGGCCGAGCAGGCGACCTGGATCGTCGTCGGTCTGATCGCGTACGCGCTGACGTTGATCGTCGTGCGCGATGCCCGGATGCTCGACGCATACACGTACACGATCGGACTGCTCGGTCTCCTGCTGTTGCTCCTGCCGGTCGCGCCCGGCATCGGCCGGACGATCAACGGGGCGCGGCTGTGGGTGCAGATCGGCCCGATCGGGTTCCAACCGGCCGAGATCGGCAAGGTGCTCGTCGTCATCTTCCTCGCGTCCTACCTGACACAGAAGCGAGAATTGCTCCAGGTCGCGACCGTGCGGATCGGACCGCTCCGCCTCCCTCCCGCCAAGCACCTCGGCCCCGTCCTGCTGGCGTGGGGGGCGTCGCTCGCGATCCTGTTCCTGCAGAAGGATCTCGGCGCCTCCCTGTTGTACTTCGGGATCTTCGTCGTGATGCTCTGGGTGGCGACGGGCCGCGCCGCGTACCTGGTGATCGGTCTGCTCCTGTTCGTGGTCGGTGCGTACGCGGGGTGGCTGCTGTTCGACCACGTCCAGTTGCGCGTCGACATCTGGCTCCACGCGCTCGATCCGGCGAAGGTCTTCGAGCAGGGCTTCGGGCAGCTCGCGCAGGCGGAGTTCGGGATGGCGAGCGGCGGCATCGTCGGAACGGGCCTTGGCCAGGGCTCCCCGGGTCTGATCCCGTTCGCATCCACCGACTTCATCTTCGCGGCGATCGGCGAGGAGCTCGGGCTGCTCGGCACCACGGCGGTCCTGCTGCTGATCCTCGTGCTCGTCGGCAAAGGGCTACGCGTCGCGCTCAGGGCGCCGGACGGCTTCTCGACGCTGCTCGCGGTGGGCCTGTCAACGCTCGTCGCGCTGCAGGCGTTCGTGATCATCGGAGGGGTGACGCGGATCATCCCGCTGACCGGCGTCACGCTCCCGTTCGTGAGCTACGGGGGCTCGAGCCTCGTGTCGAACTTCGTCCTGCTCGGGCTGCTCGTCCGCGTCTCGAGCGGTCCGATGGCTCCGAGGGAGCGCTCCCCGCGCTTCGGGCTGCTCGAGCGGGCGGAGGCGTAGCGGGTGGGTGGGCATAGCGGGTGGGCGGGGCATAGCGGGTGGGCGGGGCATAGCGGGGTGGGTGGGGCATAGATGGACCGGCAGATCCGCAAGCTCGGGATCGCCCTGCTCGTGCTGTTCCTGATCGCGTTCGCGCAGGTGAACTACATCCAGGTGTTCGCGGCGGACCGGATCGCCGAGGACCCCGCGAACGCTCAGCGGCAGCTGATCGCCGAGTACAAGGTCGACCGCGGCAGCATCCTGGCGGCCGACGGAACGACGGTCCTCGCGTCCAGCCGCAAGAGCCCGGGCCAGCTCCGGTTCCAGCGGCGCTACCCCCACGGGGAGCTGTACGCGCACGAGACGGGCTTCTACTCGTTCGTGTTCGGTCGCACGGAGCTCGAGCAGAGCTACAACGAGTTCCTGACCGGCGACGCGGCCGAGCTCCTGCCGCAGACGCTCACCGATCTGATCCTGGGCCGGCCCAAGCAGGGCGCGACGATCGTGACGACCCTGGTGCCCGAGATCCAGGAGGCCGCCGAGGCCGCGGCGGAGGCGGAGGCGGGGGACGTCGCGATCGCCGCGATCGACCCCGCGACCGGGGACGTGCTCGCCCTGGTCTCCGAGCCGACCTACGACCCGAACCCGCTCGCCTCGCAGGACCCCAAGGTCGTCCGCGACTCGTGGGACGAGCTCAACGCGGATCCAGAGAAGCCGCTGCTCTCGCGCGCGAGCGACGAGCTGTTCCCGCCCGGCTCGACGTTCAAGCTCGTGACGGCGTCGGCGGCGCTCGAGAACGGGTTCGGGCCGGAGAGCCTGTGGCCCAACCCGAACGAGCTCGACCTCCCGCTCACCGACGCGACGATCGAGAACTTCGGCGGGTCGACGTGTTCGGGTGGCTCGCGGATCACGCTCGCCGACGCGCTCCGCCAGTCGTGCAACGTCGTGTTCGGCGCGGTGGGGCTCGAACTCGGCGCCGAGAAGCTCGCCGAGCAGGCGCGCGCGTACGGGTTCACCGCCGAGGCGGGCCAGGACCTCGTGCCGTTCGACATCCCGTGGACCTCGGGCGTGTTCCCGGCGCCCGAGACGTTCGTGGACCGCGAGCCCGCCGTCGCGATCTCGGCGATCGGGCAGCAGGACGTGGCCGCGAACCCGCTGCAGATGGCCCTGGTCGCCGCGGCGATCGCCAATGACGGCGTCGAGATGCAGCCGCGCCTGGTCACCGAGGCCCGAGACCCGAGCGGACGCGTGATCGCGGAGTTCGACCCCCACGAGTTCTCGGAGCCGCTGTCGCCGGAGAACGCCGCGGCCCTCACGCAGATGATGGTCGGCGTCGTGGAGAGCGGGACCGGCACCGCGGCCCAGATCCCCGGTGTCACCGTGGCGGGCAAGACCGGCACCGCCCAGCACGGCGACGGGGAGGATCCGCACGCGTGGTTCGTGTGCTTCGCGCCCGCGGAGGCTCCTCGGATCGCCGTCGCGGTTATCGTCCTCGACGGCGGTAGCCTTGGCAGCGAAGCGACGGGCGGACAGGTCGCCGCGCCGATCGCGAGGGCGGTCCTGGAGGCCGGACTGGGCGCCTGAACGGAGCACGATCGAGCGGGAGGTTCCGAAGATCGATCTGCCGATAACCCTCGGGGGGCGATACCGGGTCGAGCGGGAGCTCGGCCGCGGCGGCATGGCCAAGGTCTTCCTCGGCACCGACACGGTGCTCGGCCGGACCGTGGCCGTGAAGGTCCTGGCGCCGCAGTTCGCCGACGACGACGGCTTCGTGATGCGGTTCCGCCGCGAGGCGCAGGCCGCGGCGAGCATCGGGCATCCGCACATCGTCTCGGTGTTCGATACGGGCTCGGACGACGGCGTGCACTTCATCGTGATGGAGTACGTGGAGGGCCGAACGCTCGCCGAGATCCTCGCCGGGGGCGGCCGCATCCTCCCCGATCGCGCGATCGACATCGCGATGGACGTGTGCCGGGCGCTCGAGGCCGCCCACGCGCAGGGCGTGATCCATCGCGACATCAAGCCCGGCAACATCATGCTCGACGCCCGCGGCGACGTGAAGGTGACGGACTTCGGCATCGCGCGGGTGACCACGACGGCCGACACGGTCGCGCAGACCGCGGCGATCCTCGGCACGGCGTCCTACCTGTCGCCGGAGCAGGCGCAGGGACAGCCCGTCGACGGGCGCTCGGACATCTACTCGCTCGGGTGCGTGCTGTACGAGATGGTCACGGGCCGTCCGCCGTTCCTCGGCGACTCCCCCGTCGCCGTCGCGTCCAAGCAGGTGCTCGAACAGCCGACGCCCGCGTCGCGCCTGAACCCGGACGTCACGGCCGACCTCGATGCCGTGATCCTGCGGGCGCTCGCGAAGAACCCGGCGAACCGCTACCAATCGGCCGAGGAGATGCGCGCCGACCTCGAACGCGCCAAGCGCGGGCTCCCCGTGGATGCGACGCCGCTACTCCCCGCCGGCGCGACCCAGGTCCTGGACCGCCCGCCCGCACATGCGACCGAGGTCCTCCCGCCGACCGAACCCGAGCGCCGCACGAACTGGGTGCCGATCGTCGTCACGCTCGTGCTGATCGCGCTCCTCGGGGCCCTGCTGTGGTTCCTGGCCGCCAACGTCCTGAACAACGACGACCAGCAGACCGGGGTCAACGTCACCGTCCCCGACGTGGTGGGGAAGAGTCGAACGCAGGCCGAGCAAGACCTCACCGAGGCAGAGCTCGAGATCGGAACGATCACACGGGTTCCCGCCGCCGACGACACCCAGCAACCCGGCACCGTGGTCGAGCAGGATCCCGCGGCGAACGCCGAGGTCGAGCGCGGGACGGCCGTCGACCTCACGATCGTCGCGGCGCCCGATCAAGTCGCGATCCCGAGCCTCGAGGGCTCGTCGCTCGAAGAGGCTCAGGCGACGCTGACCGGCCTTGGGCTCGAGCCGGCGGGTCCGCAGGAGGAGCCGAGCGACACGATCGACGCCGGCCTCGTCACGCGCACCGATCCCGCCTCGGGCACGGATGTCGACCCTGGCTCCCAGGTCACGATCTTCGTCTCGGCTGGGCCCGATCAGGTTCCGGTGCCCGAGGTTCGGTGCCAGAGCTTCGGCTCGGCCCAGAACGAGCTCGACCAGGCGGGACTGAGCTCGGTCATCTCCAGCGAGACCGTCCCCATCAACCCGGCGTGCCCACTGGGGAGGAAGGTCGCGGCGCAGGATCCGGTGCCCGGGACGCAGGTCGACCCGGGCACCACCGTGACCCTGTTCCAGGGCGTCGAGGGCACCACCGGTCCGACCGGCGCGACCGGCGGGACCGGCGGGACCGGCGACTAGGCGTGACCGCCTGGTTCGTCCACGAGGACTTCACCGACGAGGAGCGCGCCCGGCTCGCCCCGCACTTCACGAACCTCGACGGTCCGGTCTTCGCGCTCACGAACCTGCCCGAGGTCGTCAAGGGTGCCCTGTTCGCGCGCTACTCGCGGACCAAGAAGTCGCTCCGCCGCCTGTTCCTCGACGAGTTCGCCGAACCGCTCGAGGCCGGCGCCGTGGCGGGGCTCGAAGGCGTCAAGGTCGAGAAGGCGGAGCAGCTGTTCGACCGCGTGTTCTTCGAGTTCGGCGACGACTCCGTCGCCCAGCTCGGCGGCGTGCACCTCGCGTGCGAGCAGGCATCGCAGTTGCTCGCGAAGGCGATCGAATGGGGGCGCCTCGCGGCCTACCTCGAGCAGTCGACGCGCTACATGCGCTACGACGACCGGCCCGGCGGCCGCTGGCGACTGACGACGCCGCCCGAGATCGATGGCGGCCCCGCCCGCGACGCCTACGAGGCCTACGCGACGCGGACGTTCGAGGCGTACGGGCGGATGTTCCAGCCGCTGTTCGACCTGTTCGCCGAGCGCTTCCCCAAGGACCCGGACGACTCGGACTTCCTCTACCGCTCGACGATCACCGCGAAGACCTGCGACACGCTCCGGGTGCTGCTGCCGGCCGGGACGCGTTCGAACCTCGGCGTGTTCGCGACCGGCCAGGCCTACGAGCAGATGCTGATCCGGATGTACGCCCACCCCCTTGAGGAGGTGCGCGAGTACGCCGACCTGATGCTGGTCGAGCTCCGCAAGGTGATCCCCGCGTTCCTCAAGCGCGTCGACCTCCCCGATCGCGGCGTGGCCTGGTCCGGGTACCTCGAGGAGACGCGCGAGGCGACGGCGGAGGTGACCGCGAAGTTCACCGAGGGCGTCGAGCCCGGCCACCGCGAGACCGTGACGCTCACCGACTACGACCCGATCGGCGAGGAGAAGGTAATCGCCGCCGCGATGTACGCCTCCTCCGACCTGCCCGACGATCGGCTCCAGTCGCTCGCCCACTCGATGAGCGGCGACGAACGCGATGCCGTGCTGCGCGCCTACGTCGGCGAGCGCGGCAACCGGCGGCACAAGCCGGGTCGCGCGTTCGAACGCACCGCGTACCGCTTCGACGTGCTGTGCGACTACGGAGCGTTCCGGGACCTGCAGCGCCACCGCCCGCTCACGCTCGAGTGGCAGCGCCTGTCGCCCGAGCACGGGTTCGACACGCCTGAGGTCATCGCCGACGCCGGCATGACCCAGGAGTGGACCCGCGTGATGGAGGACTCGGCGGCCACGTGGGGCACGCTGTCCGAGCACGCGGGCGAGGACGTCGCGCAGTACGCGGTCGCGATGGCGTACCGGATCCGGTTCGTGATGCAGATGAGCGCTCGGGAGGCGATGCACCTGATCGAGCTCCGCTCGTCACCGCAAGGCCACCCCACCTACCGGCGCGTCGCGCAGGAGATGCACGACCTGATCGACCGGACCGCCGGCCACCGAGCGATCGCCTCGACCATGACCTACCTCGACACGAGCGACGTCGATCTCGAACGCCTCGAGGCGGAGCGACGCGCCGAGGCGAAGCGCAAGGCCGCGCGGGCCGGCTGAGCCCTATCCCGAACGGCCGGCGCCGAGGATCTCGGCGAGGTCGAAGCTCACGGGCTCCTCGAGCTGCTCGAACGTGCACGAGCGCGGATCGCGGTCGGGGCGCCACCGGACGAACTGGCCCGTGTGCCGGAACCGGTTCCCCTCCATGTGGTCGTACCGGACTTCGACGACGCGCTCGGGGCGCAGCGGGACGAAGGACAGGTCCTTCTTGGGGTTCCAACGGCTGCCCTCGGCGCTCCGCGGGGTCCGCGCCTCGGCCATCTCCTGCTCCCAGTCCCACGGGTGCCCGTCGAACGTCGTGACCCACGGCTGCAGCTCCACGAGGAGCGAGCGACGGCGATCCATCGGGAACGCGCCGATCACCCCCACGTTCGCGAGCACCCCCGCGTCGTCGTAGAGCCCGAGCAGGAGCGACCCGACGGCATCGGGCCCGCTCTTGTGGAGCCGGTACCCGGCCACGACGCAGTCGGCGGTGCGCTCGTGCTTGATCTTGAACATCACCCGCTTGTCCTGCTGGTAGGTGCCCTCGAGCGGCTTCGCCACCACCCCGTCGAGCCCGGCCCCCTCGAACTCGTCGAACCACCGCCGTGCGACCTCCAGGTCGGTCGTGGCCGGCGTGACGTGGATCGGCGACCTCGCGTCCGCGAGCGCCTCCAAGAGAGCGGCCCGACGTTCGGCGAACGGCCGCTGCAGGAGGTCGTCATCGCCGAGCGCGAGCAGATCGAACGCGATGAAGTGCGCCGGGGTGGCCTCGGCCAGCATCCGGACGCGGCTGTCGGCGGGATGGATCCGCTGCTGGAGCGTCTCGAACTCGAGCCGACCCAGCTCGGGGTCGGGGACCACGATCTCGCCGTCGACGACGACACGCTCCGGCAGGTTCGCCCTGATCGCCTCCACGACCTCGGGGAAGTAGCGGGTCATCGGCCGCTCGTTCCGGCTGCCGATCTCCACCTCGTCGCGGTCGCGGAACACGATCGAGCGGAACCCGTCCCACTTGGGCTCGTAGCTGAATGGGCCGGCCGGGATCTCCTTGATCGATTTCGCGAGCATCGGGGCCACGGGCGGCATGACGGGCAGACGCATCCACCTATCTTGCCCGACCGGCGCTCTGCCCGACCCGCGGCGGGCGGGCGCCGACCCGGTGCTAGGAGGCCAAGGCCACGCTCACGCGTTCGATCGGGGCGGGGCTCGCGACCGCCACGCCGGCGAGCTCGGAGCCGGTCCTCGCGTCCATGACCTCGACGCGATCGTCGAACGCGACGTACAGCCGCTCCCCGTCGGCCGAGAGCCCGAGCCCCGACACGTTGTCGGTGGCCCACGTGCGCTCGACCTGGAAGGTGTCGGTGTCGATCCGCGTGACCCCGCCGTGTTCACCCGCGGTCGCGACGAACAGCGCCGATCCATCGCCGCTCACGACGGCCGAGGTTCGCCGGACGCCGGAGACGGAGAGATCGATCGGATACGTGCGGATCTCGAGCGACGCCGTGTCCATCACGATCACGAGGCCGAGCGTCGGGTCGGCGATGTAGAGGAGCCGGCCGTTGGGTGACGTGGCCATCGCCTGCTCGCTCGCGGGCCGGTCCCACAGCTCCTCGGGAAGTCCGACGCAGTGCGCCCACCCGTCCTGGAGGCTGAGCACGTGGACGAACGACACCGTCGCGGCGTTCGGCACGGGGGCGTGGTGCGGCGCGTACCCGGGCCGCGCGCTCGAATACAGCGTGTACAGCTGGTCGGCGTTCGGCGAGAGCACCTGCTGCAGCCGGATCCCCGGCATCCGTTCGGCCGGGCCCTTGAACGGCCCGAACACGGGCACCACCCGGCCGGTCCGCAGGTTGAGCACGGTCACGCGGTAGACGGTCGGCGCCTCCGCGGGCAGGTGCTGGATCATGAACAGCTGCCGGTCGTCGGTCGAGAAAGCCTCGGGCTCGAAGTTCCCACGCAGGTCGTACGTCCGGGTCTCGGTCGCCCCCGTCGGGTCGGCCACCACGATCGGCGTCCTCGAGCGCGGGAGCGGCACCTCCGGGTCCCACCCGTCGGGGAGCGGGTCCATCAGCGCGACCGCCCCACCGCTCTCCGCGACCACCCGGACGTCGAGGGTGCCGTCCAGCCGGACGGTGGACGCCGCTTCGGCGTCCGCGCCGTCGACGATCGAGAGCAGTGTGGAGCCCGCGGAGGGGGTGGCCGAGAGCAGCCACGAGCCGCCGAGGCTCGCCACGGTCCCCGGCCGATCGAAGAGCACCGACCCGCTCGGGACCTGGACCACCAGCGGTCCCGCCTCGGTGCCCAGGAGCAGGGTCTCGGCAGGCACGGGTTGGCTCGCCGACCCGTCCTGGGTGTCGGACGTGCAGGCGGCAGCGCCCAGGGCCACCACGGACAGTGCCACGACCAGCTTCCTCAGCATCTGGGACCTCCCCGTTCGGCTCGTTCGAGCACGTCTCGCGTACCTCCAAGCCTTCGATGACAACTACTCCTCGTGGGGCCGCAAGGTTCCCGGGAACCGGCGGAGCCACGGGCGGGTCTGCTCGGTGGCGTGACCGGATCGAGGAGGGGTCGCATGCGCAGGGGTCGATGGATCGGCGCCGCGATGCTCGTCGGGGCGACGCTCGGGGGGCCTTCGGTGGCGTGGGCCGACGGCGGCGCGTACCTGGATCTGGATCGGACGCACTATCTGCCGGGTCAGACGGCGCACGCCGAGGGGTACGTGTACGTCCCTCGGGCTAAACAGCACCTGTTCGAACGCGGGCCGTTCTACCTCTACGTCACGCAGGAACGCACCCCGCTCATCGAGGGCCGGCCGATCCCCGAGCGCGCCGTTCGAGTCGGGACGGTCTCGATCGATCGCGAGCGGGGGACGGAGTTCGAGCTGAGCGCGTCCTTCGTGGTCCCGCAGCTCGACGGCGAGTCCTACGCGCTCGCGGTCTGCAACGAGCCCTGCACGATCTCGGGCTTTCGGGAATCGCTGACCGGCACGATCTCGATCATCGCCACGGCTCGCGAAGGCGAGCTGCTCAACCGGGTCGACCTCCTGAAGCGGCAGGCATGGAACCTGCGCCGGCAGGTGCGCAAATCGGAGCGAGCGAACGAGGAGATTCGAGCCCAACTCGGCCTCGCCGAGGTGGCCCGCTCGGGGCTGGCCATCCGCGTCCGCGAGCTCGAAGCCGCCGCCGCAAGGGCAACCCCATCGGGTCGACGTCCGTTGGTCTCGACGTGGGTGGCGCTGACCCTGGCCGGCGGGTTGTTCGCCTTGGCGCTCGCGCTCGTGGTCCGACGCGGGCGACGCCTCGGGCCGGCGGTCTCCGACCCCATCGTCGCCATGAAGGTCGCCCCGGCCACGACCCAGCCGAAGGTTCCCGTCGGGTAGCCTTCGGGCGGTGGACCGACAGACCGCGTTCCTGCTGGCCCTGGGGCTGCTGATCCTCGCCGCCGCGACCGTGTCCGTGACCGGCTGGATCCTCTTCGTCCGCGACCGCCGTGCCGGCCGTCCGGACGCGAGGGGTGCGCACTTGCCCTCGAGCGAGGAGCGTGGGACACTCTCAACCGATGATTGAACGACCGTTCAACCACGCCACGCATTTCCGCGTATCCCGCCCCTAGAGGGCGTGGGCGGCCGCATCCGGCCTGCTCAGGCGCCCTTTCCGACCCTCGCGGCCGCGAGGGTCGCTCGTTATCCGACCCGCCCGTGAGGGTAAGGAGAGGCGGCATGATCGATCTCATGTACGAAGAGCGGATCCGGCGAGAGGCCGACAACCTCCGCACGCACTGGTCCTCGAGCCCTCGATGGGGTGGCATCGAGCGTCCCTTCTCGGCCGAAGACGTGATCGGCCTCCGCGGTTCGATCACGGTCGAGCACACGCTGGCCCGGCTCGGCGCCGAGCGCCTGTGGTGGCTCATGACGACCAAGGACCACGTCCCCGCGCTCGGGGCCCTGACGGGCGGCCAGGCGGTGGAGATGGTCAAGGCCGGGCTGCAGGCGATCTACGTGTCGGGGTGGCAGGTGGCCGCGGACGCGAACCTCGCCGGCCACACCTACCCGGACCAGTCGCTGTATCCGGTCAACAGCGTTCCGACCGTCGTCCGCAGGATCAACAACGCGCTGCAGCGCGCGGACCAGATCGCGTGGTCGGACGGCGACACCGGCACCTCCTGGATGGCGCCGGTCGTGGCCGACGCCGAGGCCGGTTTCGGGGGAGCGCTCAACGCGTTCGAGCTCATGAAGGCGCTGATCGAGAGCGGCGCGGCCGGCGTGCACTTCGAGGACCAGCTCGCGAGCGAGAAGAAGTGCGGGCACCTGGGCGGCAAGGTGCTGGTCCCCACCTCCCAGTTCGTCCGGACGCTCGGCGCCGCGCGTCTGGCCGCCGACGTCCTGGGCGTCCCGACGGTGCTCGTGGCGCGGACCGACGCCGAGTCCGCCGCCCTGCTCACCAGCGACGTGGACGAGGTCGACCGGCCCTTCATCGAGGGAGGACGGACCGCGGAGGGATTCTTCCGGATACGGAGCGGCGTCGAAACCGCGATCGCCCGGGGGCTCGCGTACGCGCCGTTCGCGGACGTCCTGTGGTGCGAGACGTCGACCCCGGACCTGGAGGGCGCTCGGGCGTTCGCCGACGCGATCCACCAGGCGTTCCCCGGCAAGCTGCTCGCCTACAACTGCTCGCCGAGCTTCAACTGGCGCGAGCACCTGGACGACGACCAGATCGCGCGCTTCCAGCGCGAGCTCGGGGCGATGGGCTACCGCTTCCAGTTCATCACGCTCGCCGGGTTCCACGCGTTGAACGCGTCGATGTTCGAGCTCGCCCATGCGTACGCCGACGAGGGCATGAGCGCGTACGTCCGGCTCCAGGAGCGCGAGTTCGAGCTCGAGTCGCTCGGGTACTCGGCTACGCGCCATCAGGCCGAGGTCGGGACCGGCTACTTCGACCGCGTCTCCGAGGTCGTGAGCCGCGGCGCCGCGTCCACCCTCGCGCTCGCGGGCTCGACGGAGCGGTCGCAGTTCGCGACGCCGAACGGCAAGACCCGGTCGGAGCGGCGGTCGGAGCGCGTCCTCGACTGAGCCGAGACCTGCCGCGCCTCAGGCGCGGATCGGCGGCTCCGAGTCCGGCGGCGGCTGCGGTCGAGGCGAAGGCTCGGGCGTCGGGGGTTCGGGCGTCGGGACCGGTCCGGGGAGCGGTTCCGGTGTCGGGAGCGGTTCCGGTGTCGGGAGTGGTTCCGGCGCCGGAGCGGGCCGCGGTGGCTCGGGGCTCGGCGACGGCTGCGGGTCGGGGTCGGGGGTCTCGAGACGGATCATCGCTCCTCCTCCACCACCTGCTCGTCCTTTGGCTCGTCCTTTGGCTCGTCCTTCGGCTCGTGCTCTGGTTCGACGACGGGGTCGGTGGCCTCCTCGCTGTCACGCGCCTCGACCGTCAACCGGTCGGCGTCGGCGGTCGCGAGCCCGTTACCTCGGACCTCGTGCCCGCACGAGAACAGGAGGACCTCGTAGCTGTCGCCGGTCAGCCGGAGCTTCGTCCCGTCCGGCTCGCGATCCTCGTAGACGACATCCGTGAAAACGCCCTTCCCGCACACGGGGCAGCGCTGCCGGTCGTTGCGTTCCTGCATCTTGACACCCGTACCCAGACTGCCACGACGGGAATCACGGGTCGATAGCATCTCGGGCATGCTCACGGGAGCGATCGCGGCGGCGGTGACGCCGCTCGCCGACGCCGGCGGCGACCTCGACGAGGGCGCCATCGGTCCCCTCACGCGCTTCCTCGCCGAACGCGGCATCGACGGCGTCCTCGCTTGCGGCACGACCGGCGAGGGGATCCTGCTCTCGGTGCCCGAACGCCGGCGGGTTGCCGAACGGTTCGTCGAGGCCCGCCCGGAGGGGTTCAAGGTGGCGATCCACGCGGGAGCCCAGTCGACGTCGGACACGGTCGAACTGGCGACGCACGCGAAGGAGGTCGGGGCCGACGCCGTGGCCGTGATCGCCCCGCCGTACTTCCCGCTGGACGAGCGGGCCCTGCTCGAGCACCTGCGCGCGGCCGCCGAGGCCTGCGGTCCCCTGCCGTTCTACGTCTACGAGTTCGCCGGACGGTCCGGCTACGCGATCCCGGTGGAGGTGATCGAACGCCTCCGGGATACCTCGCCGAACCTCGCGGGGCTGAAGGTGTCGGACACGCCCTGGAGCGCGGTCGAACCCTACGCGCTCGAGGGGCTCGACCTGTTCGTCGGGTCGGAGCCGCTGGTGCTCGAGGCCCTCGAGCACGGTGCCGACGGCGCGGTCTCGGGCCTCGCGACGGCGTTCCCCGAGATCGTGGCCGCGCTCGTGCACGAGCGGGACGCGACGGCGGGCGAACGGGTCTCGACGCTGCGGACGCTCCTCGGCCCGATCCCGTTCCACGCCGCGCTCAAGGAGATCCTCGTCGCCCGCGGCGTTCCGATCCGGCCCGCCGTGCGATCTCCGTTGCGGCCGCTCGCGCCCGAGGAGCTCGAGATCGCGTTCGACGCCGCTCGCCGTGTCGGCGCGCTCTAGGCCTCGAGCAGATCGGGGATCCGGCGCAGGTCGTCGATGGACGCGCCGTCCCAAGCCTCGACCTCGGGGCGCAGCATCTCCGCCTGTTCCTGCGGATCCCGGATCAGCACCGGTCGCATCCCGACGGCGGCCGCGCCCGAGAGCTCGCGGTAGGAGCCGTCGCCCACGTACAGACACACCCGCGGCTTCACGCCGAGGCGCTCGGTCGCGAGCAGATAGATCTCGGGGTCGGGTTTGCGGAGCCCGACGTCGCTCGAAAACACCTCGACGTCGACGGTTCCCGCGAGCGGCGACGCACGCCACATCGCCGGAGCGTCCGGCGCGCACATGCTGATCAACGCGAGCCGATAGCCATCGCCGCGCAACTGCGCGAGGATCTCCTCGGCGCCGGGACGCGGCACGAACCACTTCCGGTACATCGCGGCCCGGCCGTCGAGGATCTCGGTGAGCTGGGCGTCGGTCGGCCAGGCGCCGGCACGCGCGGCGACGGTGCGCAGGTTCTCCTCGAGGTCGCCGAGGCGGCCGGTCTGCCGTTCGATCCCGGTCGCCTGCCATGCGGCCTTGAACGCGTCGACGTCGGCCTCCAGGATCGCGGCGCTCGTCTCGAGCCAGCCCTCCCAGTCCGCGCGGGGGAACTCGTACACGAGCGTCCCGAACAGGTCGAAGACGACCGCCTCGATGTCGCTCACGGGGGCCGCGGCCATTCGTCCTCGAGGATCGAGTACACGACGAGGTCGTAGAACCCCTTCGAGCCGCGTTCGCCCCCGCGCTCGATCCCCTCGCGGACGAACCCGAGGCGTTCGGGGATCGCGCGGCTCCGCGTGTTGTCGACCCCGGCCCGGATCTCGATCCGGTGCAGGCCCAGGTCGCCGAATCCCACTCCGATCAGCGCGCGCACCGCCCGCGTCACGAGTCCGCGGCCCTCCTCGGCGGCGGCGATCCAGTACCCGATCTCTCCCCGAACGCCGAACGGGTCCCATCGCAGACCGACGCCGCCGGCGTACCGCCCGTCGACGAAGATCCCGCAGCCATCGAGCGTTCCCTGGTCGTGCACCACGCTCTCGAGCCACCGCCGCTGGTCGTCGATCGTGCGGGTCGCGTCGACCCACGGCATCCAGGTCTCGAGACGAGCTCGCTCGACCTCGATCAGCGCCCAGATCTCGTCCAGGTCCTCGATCGTGAGCCGCCGCAGGACGGCGCCGTCGCCCAGATCGGCAGGCAGGGTGTTCACGGGGTGGGCGTCGCGGCCTTCTGACGCTCCTCCTCGGCAAGCACCCGACGGAGCACCTTGCCGACCATCGTCTCGGGCAGGCTGTCCCGGAGCTCGATCCGCTTGGGGGTCCGGTACGCGGTGAGGCCGTTTGCCGGGTCGCGCGCCCACTCCACGAGCTCCTCGATCGTGGCCGATTCGCCCTCGCGAAGGACCACGAACGCCTTCACGGCCTCCCCGGTCTTGTCGTCCGGTACCCCGATCACCGCGACCTTGGAGATCTTCGGGTGCCGGTACATGACGTCCTCGATCTCGTTCGGGTACACGTTGAACCCGGAGACCAGGATCATCTCCTTGAGCCGGTCGACGATGCGGAAGTACCCGTCGGGATCCATGACCGCGACGTCGCCGGTGTGGAACCACCCGTTGCGGATCGCGAGCGCGGTCTCCTCGGGCCGGTTCCAGTACCCGAGCATCACCTGCGGCCCACGGATGCACAGCTCGCCGCGCTCGCCGGGCTCGAGGGACCGGTCCGGGTCCTCTAGATCGACGATCTTGCAGTCGGTGTCGGGCATCGGCATGCCGATCGAACCCGCCCTCGGCGCGTCCAACGGATTGGCGTGTGTCACTGGGGAGCATTCCGTGAGCCCGTAGCCCTCGACGAGCCTGGCGCCGCCGGTGATCTCGGCGAATCGTTCGGCGACCGCGGTCGGCAGCGGCGCCGCGCCGGAGATGCACGCCTTCACCGAACGCAGATCGAACTTCGCGGCGAGCGGTGACTCGTTCAGCGCGTTGAACAGACGCGGCACGCCCGGCACGAAGGTCGGCTTCTCCTTCGACATCTCCTCGAGCACGAGATGCAGGTCCCGCGGGTTCGGGATCGGGACCATCTTGGCCGCGATCAGCACCGCGACGTTCATCGTCAGCATCCCGAACGAGTGGAAGAACGGGAGCGGGCCGAGGAGCGCCTCCTCGCCCTCCACCAGGGAGAGGTACGCGGCGGCCTGCATCGCGTTGGCCACCATGTTGCGATGCGAGAGCATCGCGCCCTTGGAGATCCCGGTGGTGCCGCCGGTGTAGATGAACCCGGCCGGGTCGGTCTCGGGTTCGATCGGCGGCGTGACCGGCACCGGTCCCGCGGCGTCGAGCCATCGTTCCCACCACGTGACCGGGGCGTCCTTCGGGACCGGGGGCCATGGCTTGCCCTGCTCGCGCTGCACCTTCTTGAACTTCAGCGCGGGCGCGAGCTGCTTCTTCGGGAACGACATGTAGTCGTTCAGCCGCGCGACGACGACGTGCCGCAGCCCCACGGTCTCGAACGCGCCCGCGAAATCCGAGTACAGCAGGTCGAGAACGACGACGACCGACGCCGCGCAGTCGCGGAGCTGGTGCTCCATCTCGCGGCTCGTGTAGAGGGGGTTGTTGCCGACGACGACCGCACCCAGGCGGGCCGTCGCGTAGAACGCGATCACGTATTGGGGGCAGTTCGGCATGATGAGCGCCACCCGATCGCCCCTGCCGACCCCCAGGCCGGCGAGCGCCGCCGAGCAGCGTTCGACCTCGCGCAGGAGTGCCGCATAGGAGATCTTCCGGCCGAACCACGCGATCGCCGGCGCCTCCGGATGCGTCCGCGCCGACGCCTCGAGCATCCCGAACACCGACAGGTTCGGGTACGGCTCCAGGGTGTGGTGGACGCCGGACGGGTAGGTCGCGAACCAGGGCCGGTGGTCGGTCATCGGAGGCATCATTCCAGACGGGCGAGCACCCGCTCAACCACGTTCTCGGCACGCTCCTCGTCGAGGGTCCGGAGCCAGCCGATAGGCTCCCGCCCCATGGCCGATCCGCTCGACGAGTTCCTGGAGGCCGCACGCACGGCACTCCCGCCGGTCGAGGGCGAGCTGGCGGTCGCGGGGCTCCGCGAACCGGTCGAGGTCCTGCGGGACGGATGGGGGATCCCCTACCTGTCCGCCTCGTCGCCGGACGACCTGTGGTTCGCGCAAGGGTTCGTGCAGGCGTCGGAGCGGCTGTTCCAGATCGAGCTCGCGTTGCGCGCGGCGGGCGGGCGCCTCTCGGGATGGTTCTCGGACCTCACGATCGCGTCCGACCGGTTCGCGCGGACGGTCGGGTTCCACCGGATCGGGGTGCGCGAGGCGCGGCGCTGGAGCGCGGCGTCGCGGTCGATGATGCGGCGGTTCGTCGACGGGGCCCGGGCGTGGGTCGAGGCGATGCCGGCCGCGCCGCTCGAGTACGCGATGCTCGGGGTGGCCCCCGAGCTCCCGGAGGATCTCGAGGGCTGGGCGGCGGCGTTCGCCTACCTCGCGTGGGGCCTGTCGGGCAACTGGGACGACGAACTACTCCGGCTCCGGCTGTCCGAGCGGTTCGGCGCCGAGACCGCGGCGGTACTCCTGCCGCCGCCGGCGGTCGACCCGCCGGGGCTCGCGGCGGGCTCGCTCGCGGGCCGGCTGTTGGACGGGCTCCCGCGTTCGCGCGGGCAGGGCTCGAACAGCTGGGTCGTCTCGGGTTCGAGGACGGCGAGCGGACGCCCGCTGCTGGCCAACGATCCGCACCTGCTCGTGCAGCAACCGGCGGCGTGGTTCGAGCTCCACCTGCGGGCGCCCGGGTACGAGGCCCGCGGGATCGCGCTGCCCTTCGTCCCGGGCATCCTCGCCGGGACGACGCCGCACCACGCGTGGGGCCTGACGAACGTGAGCGGCGACATCCAGGACCTCTACGTCGAGCGCCTGAACGACGAGGGGACCGCCGCCGAGTTCGACGACGCCTGGGAACCGCTCGTCGTGCACGCGGAGACGATCGAGGTCCGCGGTGGCGCCGCGGTCACGTTCGACGTGCGGGAGACCCGGCACGGCCCGATCCTGGAGACCGCGCCGGTCGGTGTGGCCCGCAACGAGTACGCCCGCGTGGACGGCACCTTCGCGCTACGGTGGACCGCCGCCGACGGTCTCCTCGAGCCCGTGGTGCTCGCCGAGCTCGTACGCGCGGCGTCGTTCGAGGAGTTCCGCGAGGCGTTGCGCGGCCTGTGGTGCCCGGGCCAGAACGTCGTGTACGCCGACCTCGACGGCACGATCGGCTACCAGTGCACGGGGCGGTTCCCGCTGCGGCGCGCCGGCGATGGCTCCGCCCCCGTCGCGGGCTGGACCTCCGACCACGAGTGGGAGGGCTACCTCCCCTACGAGGAGCTCCCGTGGTCGAAGGACCCGGGCTCGGGGTTCGTCGTCACCGCCAACAACCGCATCCACGACGAGGACTACCCGCACCTGATCGGCCTCGACTTCCATACCGGGTTCCGCGCGCGGAGGATCGCCGAGCTGCTGGAGCCGAACCACGCGCAGACCCCCGACGACGCCGCCTCGGTCCAGGTCGACACCGTCTCGCTCCCCGCGCTACGGCTGCTGCCGCACCTGCTCGCGACCCAGGCGCGTGACGAAACGGCTCGACGTGCCCTCGGTCTGCTCGATGGGTGGTCTGGCGACCTCGATGCCGGATCGGCGGCCGCGGCGATCTACGAGGTGTGGGTCGGTCGGATCGCCGTCGTCGCGTTCGGGGACGCGGACGACGGGAGCCCGGTCGACGCCTACATCGCCTGGCGCGAGACGTTCGTCTGCACCGCGCTCCCGGCGATGCTGGACGCGAACATCCCGCCGCCCCGCGGTGGATCGTGGGACGAGGTCCTCGCGGTCGCGCTGGACGAGGCGGTCGCGCTGCTCGCCGAGCGGTTCGGGAGCGACGAACGCGGGTGGCGCTGGGGCGCGTTGCACCGGGTCCGCTTCGCCCACCCGCTCGCCCGCCTGCCGGGCATCGGCGCCCTGTTCGTCGCGGCCGAGCACGAACTTGGCGGGGACGAGCAGACCGTCCTGCAGGGGGGGTTCGACGCGCGGCTGGGGTTCGATGCCGTGGTGGTCCCCTCGTGGCGGGTGGTGGTGGATCTCGCCGACCTCGACGGGTCGCTCGCCGTCCTCACCACCGGACAGTCCGGCAACCCGGCGTCCTCGCACTGGAACGACCAGTCGGACCTGTGGGCCTCGGGGAAGCTCCGGGCGTGCCCCTTCTCCCGGCCGGTCGTCGAGGCGGCCGCCGAGCACGCCCTGCTGCTCGTCCCCGGGTAACATCGTCCGCGCGATGCCGAAGTCCCGACAGCGATCGAAGAAGACCTCCCGCTCGTACGTCGCGCCGCCGACGAAGCCGAAGCCGAAGCCGAGTCCCCGCTGGTACGGCTTCCTCGTCCTGGGTCTGATCCTGCTGGGCGTGCTGATCATCGTCCTGAACTACGCCGACTTCCTCCTGCCCGGCGGGACGCAGCAACACTGGCTGTGGATCGGCCTCGGCGTGATCGGCGCCGGCTTCGTCGCGGCTACGCGCTGGCGCTGACTCTCCGATCGGAGTGGGATCACATCCGTGTGATTCCCCACAGCTCCGTCCACAGGTGTGGAAAGGGTGCGCTCGCCCCTCGGGTGTGGACAACCGCCGGAGATCTGGGGAGAACGCCGGGAGAAACTGCCCGGAACCGGGTGCTCGATGTGGACAACCCGTGGAACTACGCCCCCGCGCCGGCGGGGCGTCGAACGACCTCCATCCGCTCGCCGCAGTGCCGGGGGATCTGGAGCTCGCCGAGCCGGGTGACCCGGAACTCGGTCCCGCACTCGCGGCACACGAGGTAGACCTCCAGGTCGTCGACGTCCTCGGGCTCGGGGGACTCGAGATCCCGGCCCACGCCGGAGGCCGCCCGGAGCGCGGTCAGCCCGAGCCAGGCGATCAGCACGGCGAGCACGATCGCGCCCAGGACGATCCACACGCTCATCGACGCAAGTCTACGCACGGCCGGGCGGGCGGCCGGGCGGCCCGGCCGATCGGCCCGTCGTTGCTCAGCCGGCTCGGCTACGCTTTCGCAACGAGGACCGAAACCCCCAGGAGGCACGGACCGTGAGCGCGTACGTCGATGGGCTGATGGCGGACGTCGAGGCGAAGAACCCCGGCGAGCTCGAGTTCCATCAGGCGGTCCGAGAGGTCGCCACCTCGATCGAACTGCTCCTCGATCGCAAGCCCGTCTACCGGGACCACAAGATGCTCGAGCGCATGATCGAGCCCGAGCGGGTGCTGATGTTCCGCGTCCCGTGGGCCGACGACCGCGGCGAGATCCACGTGAACCGGGGGTTCCGCGTCGAGATGAGCAGCGCGATCGGGCCGTACAAGGGCGGCCTGCGGTTCCATCCGACCGTCTACCTGGGGCTACTGAAGTTCCTCGCGTTCGAGCAGGTGTTCAAGAACGCGCTCACCACGCTGCCGATGGGCGGCGGCAAGGGCGGCGCGGACTTCGACCCCAAGGGCAAGAGCGACGCCGAGGTGATGCGCTTCTGCCAGTCGTTCATGACCGAGCTCCAGCGCCATATCGGCCCGAACACGGATGTGCCGGCCGGCGACATCGGCGTGGGCGCGCGCGAGATCGGCTACCTGTTCGGTCAGTACAAGCGGATCAAGAACGAGTTCACCGGGGTCCTGACCGGGAAGGGCCTCGAGTGGGGCGGGTCGCTGATCCGTCCCGAGGCGACGGGGTACGGCGCGGTCTACTTCGCGCACGAGATGCTCCTCACCCGCGAGGACAGCCTCGAGGCCAAGACCTGCCTGGTTTCGGGCAGCGGCAACGTGGCCCAGTACACCGTCGAGAAGCTCCTCGACATGGGCGCGAAGGCCGTCACGCTCTCGGACTCCACCGGGTTCGTGCACGATCCGACCGGGATCGACAACGAGAAGCTCAACTGGGTCATGGAGCTGAAGAACGAGCGGCGCGGCCGGATCGCGGAGTACGCCCGGCGGTTCCCGGGAGCAACCTTCACGCCCTTCGACCCGACCGCCGATGCCAACCCTCTGTGGAGCGTGCCGGCGGACTGCGCGTTCCCGAGCGCGACGCAGAACGAGATCAACGCGAAGGACGCGGCGAACCTGCTCGCCGGGGGGGTCTTCGTCGTGAGCGAGGGGGCCAACATGCCCACCTCACCCGAGGGCGTCGACCAGTTCGTGAACGCCGGGATCCTCTACGGCCCGGGCAAGGCCGCGAACGCCGGCGGTGTGGCCGTCTCGGGCCTGGAGATGGCGCAGGACTCGCTCCGGATGGCGTGGCCGCGCGAGGAGGTCGACGCCCGGCTGAAGGACATCATGAAGTCGATCCACAAGCAGTGCCGTCTGACGGCGGAGGATTACGGGACGCCGGGGAACTACGTGAACGGCGCGAACATCGCCGGGTTCGTCAAGGTCGCCGACGCGATGCTCGACCAGGGACTCGTCTAGACCGGTCGCCCCGTCGACCGGATCCTGTCGCACAGGAACCCTGGACGGCGCCTCCGCGTCTTCGGGATGTGACGGTCTTGACGGTGGATCGCGAGCGGCGGGCGACGAGCGAGCGAGGCATGGACGCCCTGTATCGCGCGCACGCGGCCGAGGCCCTGCGTCTCGGCTATCTGTTGACCGGCGACCGCACGCTGGCCGAGGACCTCGTCCAGGACGCGTTCGTCCGGGTCCTCGGCCGGTTCCACGACCTGCGCAATCGAGATGCGTTCTGGTGGTACCTGCGTCGGACGATCGTGAACCTGTCGACCTCGTACTTCCGCCGTCGCGGCGTCGAACGCGCGTGGCTCGCCCGTCAGCGCCCGGACGAGGCGGCGCCGGCGCCCCACGATCTCGCGGAGCGCGACCGGCTGCGGTTCGCGCTGATGAAGCTCCGGCCGGAGCAGCGCGCCGCGATCGTCCTGCGCTTCTACGAGGACATGAGTGAGGCCGACACGGCCGAGGCGCTCGGCATGCCGCTCGGCACGGTGAAATCGACCGTCTCCCGAGGGCTCGAACGCCTGCGACACGAACTGCCGGAGGAGGGGTGATGGAGACGCGCCTGCGGGACTTGCTGCACGACCTCGCGACCGAGATCCCCCTCGACGTCGAGGGCACTGCGCCGCGGACGCTCCGCAGGGCGCGGGGCCGTCGCGTCCTGAACGCCGGAGCCGGGCTCGCGATCGTGGTCACCATCGTCGTGGTGAGCGCGTCCGCGCTCCGGTTCGGCGATGAACCGACGGTTACGCCCGCGGTGACCGGGCCGAACCCATCGGCAACGTTCGAGGGTCTGTGGCCCGAGACCGACGCCGAGGGGCTCGCCGTGACGCAGGCGGCGGTCGGCCAGGGGCATCAACCCCTTCGGATCACCGCGGAAGGAACGGCCACGTTGCTCGCGGTCGATCTGCTCGGCTGGAAGATGTCCGACGTCCAGATCGAGTCCGCCGTCGTCGACGGCGACGAGGCGTCGGTCCTGATCAGCAACCGGATCTTTGGAGACCCGGTCCCCCCCATCACGATCGAGCTGCGGCAGCTCGGCGACAGGGGGCCGGGCGGTGCGTGGAGCGTCGTCGGTGTCCGGACCCCGCTCATCGAGCTCGACGACGTCGTCGCGCTCAGCCCCGAGGTCCCGGAGATCATGACCGGTGGGCTCGTCGTCTCCGGGCGCGTGGCGGATCTGTTCGACGGCGCGCCGGCGATCGAGGTCCACGTGTTCGACGGGCCGTCGCTCGTGCCGTCGCTCGGATCCTGGCGGCACGAGCTGACGGACCTCCGGTTCGACTTCCGGGTCTCGGTGGAGCCGACGCCGGACGGCGAGGCGACCATGCTCCTCGCGATGCCCGACGCCACGGGCGCGAGCCTCGGTGCGGTCATGGTCCGGATCGAGACCCCGGTCGGCGACGCAGGACCGGCCGGCCCCAACCTGACCGGTGTTCCACCCGACGTCGCGGCGACCGCCCAGCGGATCTACGACGCCGCGAAGGCCAAGGACTTCGACGCGCTCGCGGAGCTCCTCGACCCGAACACGTTCGTCTACAACCTCGACGACGGCAGCGATCCGATCCCCGCATGGCGAGCCGACCCGTCCGAGCTCGACGTCATGGTGGCGATCCTCGAGATGCCGCCGACCAGCCGCGACATCGGCGAGGGCTACGGCACGTTCTCCTTCTGGCCGTACCTGGTGAACAGCGACCTCTCGGCGCTGCTGCCGCAGGAGCGCGCCGACCTCGCCGCACTCGGCTACTCCGACGAGGAGATCCAGTTGATGATCGACGGCGGGGCGGGCTACCAGGGCCCCCGCCTGGCCATCGACGAGGACGGGCGGTGGCGGAACTTCATCACCGTGGGTGAATAGCGATCAGGCGAGCCGGACACGGCGCCGCAAGAACTCGAGGACCGCGCCCCACTCGCGGACCTCCTCGTCGACGAGGTAAGAGCTGTGGCCCTCCCCGTACGAGTACAGCTCGACGTCGCCACCCGCCTTCCTGAGGGCTCGCACGTAGCGGTAGACCTGGCTCGGCACGCAGCGGGTGTCGTTCTCGCCCACCAGGACGAACACCGGCGCCCGGACGTCGTTCACGTAGGTGATCGGCGACCGTTCGGCGACGAACTCGGGGATGTCGTGGACGACGCCGCCGACGAGCGTCCGGTCGTACGCCTGGAGCGACGGCGCGGAATCGTCGTACGAGTCCAGGTAGTCGCCCACCGGCACCCCGGCCACCCCGGCGGCGAACAGGTCGGGGTGGAGCCCCAACGCCAGCAGCGTGATGTAGCCGCCCCACGACCAGCCACCGATCACGACTCGTTCGGGGTCGGCGATCCCTCGCGTGACCAGGTCGTCACGACCGGCGACGACATCCTCGACCTCGGGGAACCCGATGTTCCCGATGATGTGATCACGCCAGCGCCGTCCGAACCCGATCGAGCCGCGGTAGTTCACCATCGCGACGGCGAAGCCCTCGTCCACGAGCGACTGGACGTCCGGGAACCAGGTGTCGAGGTACAGCCAGTCCGGTCCGCCGTGCACCATCAGGTAGAGCGGGAACGGGCCATCGCCCGGCGGGGTCACGAGCCATCCGTGCACCACGTCACCGGGCGGATTGCGGAACAGCCACGCGCGATACGGCCGCCCCTCGCGGGCGCCGCCGGCCGCCTGGGGCAGGACCTCCGCTCCGGTGTCGTCGAGCAGGACGGGCGCGCGATCCCCTCGCGAGAGGCGGAACCACACGCGGCCGTCGGGACGGACGCGGGCGCCGAGGATCTCGCCGCGCGGATGATCGATCTCGGTGAGTGAGCCTCGATCCAGATCGACGCGGTAGAGACGATCCCGTCCGCGGAAGAGATGGGCGATGAGGATGGACCCGGCATCGGGCCACCAGTCGATCGGCACCGCCTCCCCGGGCAGGTCCAGTGCCAGGTCCGTCCGCTCGCCGGTCGTCGGGTCCCACAGGCCCGGCCGCAGCAAGTCCTCGCGCTCGTGGCCGATCAGGATGCGCTGATCGCCGGGGAGAGGCGACCAGGCAAAAGCGCGCACGCCCAGGTCCGACCCGTCCGCGAGCCGGCCGACGGTCGCGCCGCTGCGTGGGTCGAGCACGAGAAGCTCGCGGCGGATGTTGTCGCCGTCCTGCGCAACGTCCAAGCAGACGAACGCCTCGTCCGCGGACAACCCCACGTGGTCGAACCCCTCCAGATGCAGCTCGGAGTCGGAGATCCCGATCACGTCGGGATGCCGGTGGATCTCCTTGGCCGCGCCACCGTGCTCGGACACGTGGACCGCGAAGCCGTCGCGGTCGGCGAGCACGGCAACGGCGAGCTCGCGACCGAGCGAGAGTCCCTCGGGCCACCCGACGGGCGCGCCCGGGAACAGCTCGACAGGATCGCCTCCCTCGAACGGCACGGCGAGCCATCGGCCGGACTCGTCCCCGGTGGGGTCGGAGAACCAGACCACGCTCGAGCCGTCCGCGGACACCGTCGCCAGGCTCACGCCGACGGGTTCGTCGGTGCGTCGGACCGGGTCGGAGCCGGGCTCCCACGCGTACGCCTGGAACGACCCCTGCTCGTCCGACCGCAGGACGAACCGATCGGGCGCGGCCGGGCTCCAGGCGGGGAGGGTTCGGGTGGGTGCGCGGAACCGTCGTTCCCACAGGGGTTGCTCGGGCATCGGCGCCGACCATAGCAGGGTCCCGAAGGAGCGGGGCCCGTCCCTAACGGGACCTATGGAGGGAACAAAACGACGGGGACGCTCGCGAGCGCCCGTTCGCCGTCCCCGCCGATCCCGTACACCTGGATCGTCCCCGGTTGCTTGCGTTCGATGAAGTAATGGAGCTCGGTCCCGAACGTTCCGCGGCACCCGTCGCCGCAGCTCGCGCCCGCGACGATCGCGGCGAGCTCGTTGCCGTCCTCACCGAGCACCCGGACGGTGAGGGCGCCATCGACCACCTCGGCCGTCCCCGTGACCGAGACCGGGCTGCCGACCTCGCCGTCCACGAACGGTGTCTCGATCGTGATCGCCGGATCCTCGATCGGAGTCGTCGCGGGACCCGACGAAATGGTGGGGACCGGCGGGGAGGACGTCAACGGCTCGGAGACCCGGTCGGCCGCGCCACACCCGACCAACAGGCAGCCGAGCGCGACGGCCGCGGCGGCCCTCATGCGTTCGCCTCTCGCGGGCCGGACGCGTTCGGGCGAGATCGGCCGGTCCACGTGGCGGACGCCCAGGTGCGCGATGATGGAGCCGACGACGCGAGCCCGCAGCGCCCCCTCGTCCCGGAGATGGTCCACGGAGCGGGACGCCCGCGCGAGGAAGCGGCATCCTCCACTCGATGGACGACGCTTCCGAGGATCGAGGTGGTCATGCGGGACGAACTGTAAAGGAGCCGGCATGCGGACACGGATCGCGGTCTTCATCGGGACCTGCCTCGCGGCCCAGCTCGCGCTGGCGTCCACGCCGGCGTCCGCCGGGTCGAGGATCCGGGCGCGCGAGGTGGTCCGCAACCTGAACCAGCCCGTCGCGTTCACGTTCGGGCCGGGCAGGAAGATCTGGTACGTCGAGAAGAGGACGGGCCAGGTGCGGATCCACGATCTCGACACCGGTGCCGACCGCCTGTTCGTGAAGGTCCCGGGCGTGAACGGCGACGGTGAGCGGGGGATGCTCGGCATCGCGCTGCACCCGAGCTACCCGGCCAAGCCGCTCGTGTACGTGTACGCCACGCGTTCCGCGGGCGGCCGGCTCAGCAACCAGATCCTGCGGTACCGGGATCGTCACGGTTCGGGCGTCAGCCGGACGGTGCTGTTCACGAGCGTCGCGGGCGGCAGCCCGTACCACAACGGAGGGCGGATCGCGTTCGGGCCCGACGGGATGCTCTACGCGATCGTCGGCGACGCCCACGACTCCTCGAACGCTCAGGACACTACGAATGAGGACCGGGGCAAGATCATCCGCATCGAGCCCGACGGCGACGCCCCGAGCGACAATCCGTTCGGCGACCGCGTGTGGGTGTTCGGGATCCGGAACTCGTTCGGCTTCGCCTTCGACCCGCAGACCGACGAGCTGTGGGAGACCGAGAACGGGCCGTCCTGCAACGACGAGATCAACCGGATCCGGGGCGGCGAGAACTACGGCTGGGGGCCCAACGAGACCTGCGACGGCGCCTCCCCCGGCAACACGAACCAGGACGGACCGAACCCGATCCTGCCCGAGCTCTTCTACCAGAGCACGATCGGCATCACCGGCGTCGCGTTCTGCGACGGCTGCGGCCTCGGCCGGCGGAGCGACGGCGCGGCGTTCTTCGGAGCGGTGAACAACGGCGAGGTGACCCGGATCGTGTTCAACGATCAACGGACCGCGATCGCCGGCCACATGGTCGTCTTCGACCACGGCGGGAGCACCCTCTCCTACGAGGTCGGGCCCGGAGGAAGGATCTTCTTCAGCGATTTCGACGGGATCAACAAGCTGGTCCGCCGCTGATCGAAGGCGGCTGGCCGGCCGCGGTCCCGCGGGGGTACGCTCGGCACCAGGAACGACCCGAGGAGCCGTCAGTGGACATCGGTCGGCCGAAGCGGATCATGGAGGTCGAGCCCGTGTCGCTCCCGGTGCCCGACGTGGTCCCCGACATCGAACCGGCGACGCCCGAACCCGCGCCCGCGGAGCCCGACCGCTCCCGACCGGTTTCGTAGCCGATGCCCACCCGGCTGGAGACGCCGGTCGCGACCCTCGCCGAACCCATCCACGCCTGGAGAACGTGGACGCTCCTGGGTTCGCGGGACGGATCGTGGGTGCGGCTCGCGCCGATCGCCGGCGGCGGCAGGCCCTGGCCGCCCCGGCGCCCGGCCGAGGCCTCGTGCACCCGGCACCGATCGCACGTCCGACCGGAGCTCGACTGCACGTGCGGCCTCCATGCCGTCGAAAGCCCCGACGAGCTCCGGAGGACCCGCGACCCCGCGGTGCTCGGAACCGTCGCGCTGTGGGGGCGGATCGTCGAGCACGAGCACGGATTCCGAGCGGCGCTCGCCTACCCGCAGCGGCTCCGGCTGCTCTGCTACCTCTGTTTCACGTCGTGGGGGAGCAACGGACCCAGTGACTGCGAGGTGGTCGTGCGGCACCGCCGGGGACGGATGGTGCCGCTGTGCGGGCCGCACCTCGAGCTGAGCCGGCGGTACGAGTACCACCTCCCGAGGATCCTGTCCGCCCGGACGATCGAGTCCGAGCTCCTGGCGACCTACGCCGTCGATCTGCTGCGGGAACTCGTCGGGGCGAACGGGGGGACGACCGAGTCGATCTCGGCCTGACGAACCAGAGGGACGATCAGAGCGACGATCAGCTCTACCCCGGTGTTCGCGAACGACTCCTGCGCTTGTCGGAGCTCGACGCCGTCTGCGCGGCAGGCGTTTTCGAGCTCCGCGATCCTCCCTTCGAGCCGTTGCCCTTGGCAGATGTGGCCGACCCCTTCGTGGTCGCGTGCTCGAGTTGTGCGAGCCTGGCCATGAGCTGATCGCGTTCGTCCTCGGTCCGCTTGAGCTTGGCCGCGATCCTGGGGTCGGCCGGGTCGCGGTTCGTGACGAGCTGCGCCGTCTCGGCGGCCCTCCGCTCGGCCTCGGCGACCCTCTGCTCGGCCACCGCGGCACGCTGGTCGCTCGCGGCGGCTCGCTTCTCGGCCTCGGCCGTCGTTCCCGAGAGCTCGCGCGCCTGCTGCTCCGCCTGGGTGGCACACTCGGCGGCCTCCTTGGCCCTCTGCTGCGCCTCTCGAGCACGGCGCTCGGCTTCCGCGAACCTCCTATCGGCCCCGGAGCCTCGCTCGCCCACCGTGGCCGCGGGCTTCTGGGCGTCGGCCGCCCTCTGCTCCGCCTCCTTGAGCTGGGCCTCCATCTCGAGCGCCCGCTCGGCCGTGACGGTTGCGCGCTTCGCCGCCTCCTGGCTCTTCATCTCCGCGACGGCCGCCTTGCGTTCGGCTGCGGCGGCCTTGCTCTCCGCGTCGGCGATCAGCTGGTTGATCCGCTTCGTGTCGGCATTCGAGCCGGAGCCGTCTCGCGCGAGCGCGACGTCCGTGTCTCGCTCGGACAGGGTCGCCTGGAGCCGCTGGATGGTGGCGACGAGCTCCTCGCGCTCGGCCTCCGAGGCGCGGAGCTTGAGGTCGAGCTCCTCGAGCGCCGCGATGGTCGGCGCGGCCGCGAGGGCCGCCTCCAGCTCGCGCAGACGCCCTTTGGTCTCGCGCGCCGCGCGCTCGGCCCGGTCGGCTCGAGCCAGGACGTCGTGATCCTCGGCGCGACGACCGTGCCCGACCCGGCGTTCGTGCTCGAGGTTCGCAGGAGCCCGGCGCAGCCACCGGGCGAACATCACGCCGACGCCGATGAGGAGCAGGAACACGACGAGCTGCAGGGGACGCCAGATGCGGCCCGCCTGGCCGTGGATCGACGAGGAGCGTTGGTCGATCTGGACGACGCCGTCGACCGTGCCGTCGTCCGACAGCGTGATGGGGACGAAGGTCTGGAACAGCTCCTCATCCGGTCGCTGGAGACCGTCGTGGTACGTGCCGGCGCTCGAGAGGACGCTCACGGTCCGGCCGTCCAACGCCTGCCCGATCCACCGATCGTCGGCGGCGATGACGCTCGTGTCGTCCCCCTGGGCGGTCGAATAGATGAGCGCCCCGTCCAGCCGCCAGATCCGGACGTTCGTGAACCGGTCGTCCGACCGGATCACCGCTTGGACCAGGACCGTCAGGTGGCGAGAGGCGGCACCGGTGATGTCTCGCGCGAGCAGGTCGGCCGAGAGCTCCTGCTCGATGAACGATCCCGAGAGGCTCTCGGCTCGTGCCTGGGCGTCCGCCTCCGACCCTCCGTCCGAGGAACCGGGCAGGACGACCAACGCGAGCAGGACGAGCAGGAGCAGCAGGGCGGCTCCGCCCCACAGGAAGCGGCCGTACCGGTCGAGGACTCCCGTTGTTTGATCAGTCATAAATCGTCCCGACGGCTGCCCGCTCATGTGTCGAGCAGCCCCACCTTTCTCTCTCGGCCCCGGGGCGCTCCGGCTTGAATCCGAGCGGAGGGGGGTTTCTCGCGGTTCCGGAGGGGGGCCGCTGGAGCGCGGAGGTGAACACCCGCCGAAGCGTGGTGGCACCAGGGCTGGGGGTCGGACGGGGCCCGGCTAGCATCGCCCCATGAAGCGGACGGCGACCGCGGTGATCCTCCTTGCCATGCTTGCGGGGGCGTGTGAGCCGAGCCTCGAGCGCTCCCAGGCGACCCGATCGCCGGCCGGGGCGAACGCCGACGCCCGTCACGTCGTGGTGGACACCGACCTGGCGTTCGACGACATCATGGCCCTGCTCTATCTCCTCCAACGGGACGACGTCGTGATCGACGCCGTCACGATCGCCGGGACCGGCGAGGCCCACTGCGACCCCGGCGTCCGCAACGCGATCCGGCTGCTCGCGCTCGGCGGCGAGACCGACGCGCCGGTCGCTTGCGGGCGCGAGACGCCGCTCCAGGGCACCAACGCTTTCCCCGAGGAGTGGCGGACGGCGGTCGACGACCTCTCGATGCTGGACCTGCCCGAGGTGGGTCGCGGCGAGGACCCGCGCGGTGCCGCCCGGTTGTTGCTCGACACGCTCGACGGCGGCGGCACCCTCATCACGCTCGGGCCACTCACGAACGTCGCGCAGGCGCTCCGCGCCGATCCCGGGTTCGCGTCGCGCGTTCCGGAGTTCGTCGCGATGGCCGGCGCGATCGATGCCGGCGGCAACACGCCGAGCGGTGTCGCCGAGTACAACGTGTGGGTCGATCCGCTGGCTGCCAAGGAGGTGATCCAGGGTATGGACGTGACGCTCGTGCCCCTGGACGCCACCGACGACGTGCCGTTCACGCCCTTCTTCGCCGAGACGCTCGCCGCCCACCTCACGAACCCGGAGGCCGAGGCCGTCGACGCGATCATCGCCGCCAACCAGGAGATCTTCCTGCAGGGTGGCTACTCGTTCTGGGACACGCTCGCTACGGCGTTGGTGTTCCGGCCCGAGCTCGCGACCTGGAGCCGGACACGGGTCCTCGTCACCGCGTCGCAGGACGCGGGCGCGGGGTGGATCGACCGGTGGGACGAGGGTACGCTCGTGCGGTTCGCCACCGCCGTCCCCGACCCACTCGCGTTCGAGCGCGAGTACCTGTCGGTGTTGACGGGCGAGACGATCACGGAGGTCCGACCCGATCCGACCGTGACGATCTCGTTCGACGGGAAGCGTTGCGCGATCCGGCCTCGGCGGCTCTCGGCCGGCGAGCAGATCGTCGCCTACGTCGACCAGCGCGGGCGCACCACGGAGGGCGCGATCCTGCTCCAGCTGAGCGAGGCGTTCACCTATGAGGACCTCCGAGATCTCGTCGGCCAGGACGGATCGATCCTGCCCCGGCGCCGCCGACCACCCAAGGGTCTCGAGGTGCTCGCGTTCGTCGGACCGCTGGCGGAAGCGACGACGATCCCGTCGGTCATCGCGGGATTGTGCACGAACGGCGGTGTGGGCGGCGGGCCGGGCCGCGTCTGGCTGACACGAGCGGTCGAGGTTGCAAGCTAGCTGCGAAGCGGCTCGTGGTCTTGGATCAACGGTCCGCGAAGCGGCCTGACACCTCATCTCGTGAGGGCGATCGAACGAAGACGGCCAGATACCCGCGTGCTAGGTCTTTCGGCTTCCCCCGCCCAGGCGGGGTGACCACTCCGTTCCCTACCGCAGGATGGCCCCGAAAGGTCGATGCGGCGGTGGGTCGGTGAGCCGACACTACCCGAGTACGACGGGCGACCGATGGATGGGATCGCACGTGGGAGGTCGAGGAAGGATCCCGACGTGAAGACCGGGGGCGGCAGGGGACGGAAGCAGGGAACCGCTGCGTGGCGTCGAGCGCGCACCATCGCACTGATCCTTGGGCTCGCGGTCGCGGTCGGCGCGCCGAGCACCTCGGCTGCCTCCCGGG
>DASXTX010000041.1:0-9290 GCA_036505195.1 Actinomycetota bacterium | reverse complement strand
CGGCGACGGGCTGATCGCCTTCGGTGCGATGCCGCTCGTCGGGGAGGCGGGTCGCGTCGTCTTCTGCGACGTCTCGCAAGACCTCCTCGATCACTGCCTAAGCGCCGCGAAGGAACTGGGAGTGGCAGAGCGGGCCGAGTTCGTGAGGGCAGCCGCCGAGGATCTGTCGCCTATCCCCGACGGGTCCGTCGACGTGGTGACGACGCGCTCGGTGCTCATCTACGTCCAGGACAAGGACGCTGCGTTCCGCGAGTTCCACCGGGTGCTCCGTCCTGGCGGGCGCATGTCGATCTTCGAGCCGATCAACAACTACTTCCCCGACGACATGAACGACTTCTGGGGGTTCGACGCGCACCCGGTCCGGGACCTCGTGGAGAAGATCTGGGTGTCAGAGGGCTGGGACGCCCCGAACCATCCGAACGACCCGATGATGAACTTCAACGAGCGAGACCTGCTGAGAGACGCCGAGGCGGCGGGGTTTGTCGAGGTGCACGTCGAACTCGTCATCGACGTCGAGCCGGGAACGTGGGTCGAGGACTGGGACCGCTTGCTGGGGACCTCTCCGAACCCGAACGCCCGCACCACAGCAGAGGCGATCGCGGCGGCGCTCACGCGGGAAGAGGCCGAGCGGTTCGAGGCCCATCTCCGACCTTTGGTCGACGCCGGTCGGGGCCTGAAGCGGTCCGCGTTTGCCTACCTCCGGGCGCTCAAGTCGACCGGCGACACGGGTCGGGGCTCATGAGGGGTCCCGTCGGGGTCCCGTGAGCGACCGCGCAACGACGAGAAACGACCCCGTTGCACGCGAACGAAAACGCCCAGGTCGCGAGCCAGATCAGGATGTCGACGCAGGTCAGAAGACCTGGCCCAGCAACCTTGCCAAGGTGGGGGTCGCGGGTTCGAATCCCGTCGTCCGCTCCAGAGAAGTCGCAGGCCAGACGGTACGACGGTCGATCTGCCGAGGGGCGGTCGACCTGCCATCCCGCAGGGATCCCACAGCGGCCGTGATGAGGACGTCGATCGCGTCCGCGATCTGCCTGAAGACTTCGCGCGCGAAGCAGCTGGTCGGCAAGACGATCCGGTTCACTGATCGCTCCGGATTCGACGTCGGATCGGGTTCAGCTTCCCCTCTTCGTCAACGCGACGGCGTTCAAGACAGCGAAGAACAGCACCCACAGAGAGGTGAGCGGACCGACGACATAGTAGGCCCAGGCCGCGACTCCCAGGGCGACCCCGATCGAGATGAAACGAACGACCGAACGGCGTCGATCGCGTTCACCCGCCGAAGAAGGGTGACCGCGATGTTGCCGCCGTCAAATGGGAGCGGGGGCAGGAGGTTGATGATTGCCCACCCCAAGCTGACCCAAGCGACGTCCGCGACGATCGCGCGCAGGGTGAAGGAATCGATTGCGTCGGTGCGAAGAAGGAAGAGTGCGGGCAGGCCAAGGACAACGATTTGCGTGACCGAGCCGGCCAGGCTCACCACAATGTCCTCCACGTCGGTGAGGTACCTACCGGTCCGGTAGGTGAGGCCCCCCATACCGTGCAGCAGGATGCGCACCTGCCCCCCGAAGGCCCTGCCTGTGAAGGCATGGCCGAGCTCGTGGAAGAGGATCGAGACGAACACCACGATCACCCACGCCAGGAGGAGCAGAACAGAGCCAGCTCGCACGCCCGTTAGGACCGCGACCAAGAGGAAGGGGAACTCGATCCGGACGGGGACAGAACCGAGGTTGAATCCGGCGGCGCGGGCACCGGAAAACGACCGACATCCCATCCGCGCTGCCAGGGGCCTCGTACCTGGCCATAAGGCCAGAATCGGTCGTGACGACAGGTCTCTTAAGATGCTCGTAACGACAGCCCCGCTTCTGGGCTGTTAATTGCGATGTTTAAGGTGCGGAGTCTTGTTGCCGATTCCATTGCCCGAGATAGGAACTCCGGCAGATTCAAGGAGGCACGGCCGTGGAGGTCATCCACCCGAGCGTCAATGCAGGTCAGCGATCCTGCCCCTCGTGTGGCGAGGCGCTAGCGGGCAAGCCGCGATTCTGCCCGAGCTGTGGAACCGAGGTGCGTTCACCGGTTGTGATTCCCGGCCCGCAACCGCTCGTGGAACCCCAGAGCAACGTTGCTGATTCGCCAGTTGTGTCGAAATCCTCTTCACATGGAGGCAAGCTCTGGACCATGATCGTTCCGCTCGTTGCCACAAGCCTCATCATCGTCTTGCTGGCAGGGTCGGTGGTGTGGTTGAACGGGAAATTGGGCACCACGAAATCTGCGCTGGCTGGCGCGCGGGGGCGTGTCACGAACCTCAATGGCAAGGTGTCGTCGCTCGATTCGCGGTTGGACACGTTGAAGGTTGAGAAGAGCAAGCTGGAGGCCCAGAACTCCTCCCTGACTTCGGCCATGGTCGACTGCAAGGACGCCGCGAGCAAGACGCGCGAAATTTTCAGGCTTCTGTCCCAGCTACGCCAAGGAAACGCCTCCCTCGACGATCTCCGTGCCGCGGGGCGGGAGGCGGACCGGGCCTGGTTCGTGTGCCGCACAGAGGCCAACAGCAACGGAGCTATTTGACCGGGAGAGATCGTGCCACTTCCTCGCACCTGGCTCCTCATTGGGATTGCGCTCCTCGCTCTCGCCGTGGTGCCCGTCTTCGGTATCTGGGGCTCCAACGCAGCCCGGCAGCTTCGTCGCAGCCAGAGCGAAACATCACAGGTCCGAGCAGACGTGAAGCGCCTGCAACAGACCGTTGATGCCCAGGAGGGCCTGATCTTCGACGCCGAGCATGTGATCGCGGAGGTGGCGCCATCGGTCGTCACCCTGTTCACGCCCAGTGGACTCGGAACGGGGTTCGTAGTCAAGAGCGAGGACGGTGTGTCATGGATAGCGACAAACTTCCACGTGGTGTCGCGTCGCCTGAGTGGACTTGAGCGAGAAATCGTTGTGGAACAGAACGGCTCGAAATGGGATGCCGAGCTCGAACAATGGAGCGAAGAGAGCGATCTGGCGATCGTGAGGATTCAAGCTACCCTGCCTACGCTTGAGCTTGCCAATGGTGTGGGGTCGGAGCCCCACGTGGGCGACTGGGTATTGGCGTACGGATCTCCCGAGGGACTCCAGGGAACGGCGACCATCGGCATCATCTCCGCTCTTCGTCCCGGCTGGGTCCAGACAGACGCCCAAGTCAACCACGGGAACTCCGGAGGGCCCCTCGTGGACCGGGGCGGGAGGGTCGTTGGCATCACGAGCAGGGGCTTCGCGAGCGGCGGCTCGGGGCTTGGGTTCGCGGTCGATGCCACGAAGTTGTGTCCCTTACTCTCGGGCATCATCGGGTGTAACTGGTAGCCAGCGTCCGATCAGGGAGGGCGCGGTCCCGGTCATCATCCGGGTAGAGTCCTGCCGATGGGGGACCGGCGGGTGGTGGTGACGCGCAACGGACCGTACCGGGTCGAGGGCGGGGTCCCGCTGATCCGTACGGCCGTGGTCGAGACTGCCCGGGGCGAGCCGATCGCCTGGGATGAGGGTCCGAGCTTCGACGCGGCCGAGACCTACGAGCTCTGCCGCTGCGGTCACTCCTCGACGAAGCCGTTCTGCGATTCGACGCACGAACGGATCGGCTTCGAAGGGGAGGAGATCGCCGACCGTGGCCCGATCGTCGAGCGGCGGCAGACGTGGGAGGGTGGTGGGATCGTCCTCTACGACGACCTCTCGCTCTGCGCGAAGCACGGGTTCTGCCGAAACGTCCGGAAGGGCGTGTGGGAGATGCTCGAGGAGGCCGACGACCCCGACGTGCGGAATGAAATGACGGCGATGGTCCACCGGTGTCCCTCGGGCAGGCTGGTCCTCGCCCTCGCTCCGGGGGGGCGACCGATCGAGCCCGAACTCGAGCCGTCGATCGGCGTGGAGCCGAACGGCTCGCTCTGGATCCGCGGGGGCATCCCGGTGGTCTCCGAGGATGGCTCGCCGTACGAGGTTCGCAACCGGCAGACGCTGTGCCGGTGCGGCGGGTCGAGCAACAAGCCGTTCTGCGACGGCACCCACCGGAGCAATGGCTTCGCCGACCCCGCCGACCCCGAGTAGCGCGAGCCCTGATGCCGCCTACCAGCGGTAGCCGCTGCGGCTCGGTCAAGATGCGGGCATGGTGATCTCCCTACTTTTACTTTCTACTGGGCGCTGCGAGACGAGCTTCGACAACGCTTCACGTCACGGGCGGACGTTCCCGAGCCAGCTCCGGTACAGACCGGCGTAGACACCGTCCGTCTTGATGAGCTCGTCGTGGCGCCCGCGCTCGGCGATGCGGCCCCGATCGAGGACGAAGATCGTGTCGGCACCCTCCGCCGTGGACAACCGGTGCGCGATCGTGATCGACGTGCGGCCGGCCGACAGCCGCCGGAGCGCCTCCGAGACCATCCGCTCCGTGGCAGGGTCGACCGCGCTCGTGGCCTCGTCCAGGATCAGGAGCCCAGGGTTGCCGACCTGCACGCGCGCGAGCGACACGAGCTGCCGCTCGCCCACGGACAGGGCCTCGCCGCGTTCACCGACTTGGGTGTCGAGCCCGCGCGGTAGGGACTCGAGCCAGTCGCCGAGCCCGAGCTCCTCGAAGGCTGCTTCGACCTCGCGGTCGGACGCGCCCTCGCGCCCAGCGCGGACGTTCTCCCGGATCGACAGGTCGAACAGGAACCCGTCCTGCGGCACCATCCGGATCGCGGCCTGCCGCGACTCGCGTGCGACCTCGCGGAGATCGACTCCGCCTACGACTATCCGTCCTCCGATCGGGTCGGCGAGGCGCGTCAGCAGCTTCACGAGCGTCGTTTTCCCCGCGCCGGTCTCCCCGACGATCGCGACGTGCCCGCCGGCCGGCACCTCGACCGACACGTCGTGCAGCACCACCGGACCCTGGCCGTACGCGTAGCCGATCCCCTCCGTCCGTATGTCGAGCGAGCCGGCCGGAAGCACCACCCCCGGGGACGGCTCGACGATCTCGACCGGGAGCTCGAGCAGGGCGAGGATCTTGCGCCACCCGGAGATCGCTGTCTGGGTCTCCGAGTAGACCTCAGGGAGATCCGTGAATGGATGCAGGAACAGGTCCGCGAGGAACAGGAACGCCGAGACGCGGCCGAACGTCAGGCCCCACCCAGGCCCCCACGTCGCGCCGCTCAGGATCACGACGCAGTTGGCCAGGCCCCAAAACAGCGTGCCCATCGGCCAGAGCGTTGCCGTACGGCGATGCGCCTGCACGTGCGCCCGGTACCGGGCGTGGATCGAGCGTTTCACGCGCGCGTCGGTCCGCTCGTCGAGCCCGTACGCGCGCACGACCGCAGCCCCCATCACGCTCTCCGAGACCTCGGAAAGCATCTGCCCGACCCTGCCGCGGACTAAGTCGTAGGCGGCGGCCATCTTCGCCTGAAGCTTCCCCATCGCGAGCAGCATTGGGAACACGAGCAGCACGATCGGGATCGTGAGCTGCCACGAATAGACGAGCATGATCACAAGCGTCACGACGATCTGCACGATCGCCCAGACCCACACCATCGCGGCTTCCTCGGTGAACTGTTGCAGCGTGTCGACGTCCGCGGTGACGCGCGCGACGAAGACGCCTCGCTTCTCACCCGCCTGCGTCGCGATCGACAGCCGGTGGATGTGCTCGAATCCTCGCACCCGCAGCTCCATCAGCGCCTCCTCGGAGGCACAGACGAGCCTGCGCAGAGCCACTCGCTGCGCGAAGAACGCGAGCACTACGATCCCGAGCGCGAGCGCACACAGCCCGAACACGAACCGGGGCCGGAACCCGCCGCTGAGGCCGTGGTCGAAGATCTGTTGGACGAGCACCGGGATCACGATGCTGCTCACGGCGACCGCCAGCGAGAACACGATTGTCAGGCCGAGCCCCTTCCGCAGCTCGGGGCTGAGACGCAGCCCGCGGCCAAGGACGCTCCACGTCCCTCGTAGGTGCTCGGGGATCGGGAGCTCTTCGGGCTCCTCGGCGGGCGCGGCGAGCTCGTCGGCGACCATGACGCTCACCGCTCACCCCGTTCGTAGGCGTGGATCATGTTGGCGTAGCCAGGCTGCGCGCGCATCAGCTCCTCGTGCGTGCCGCTCGCACGCAGCCTGCCACCCTCGAGATAGAGGATTCTGTCCGCCAGGCGGATCGTCGACACGCGATACGCGACGAGGATCAACGTGGTCGTGAGGTCCGCGCGAAGGCCGGCCAGGATGTCCGCTTCGATCGTCGGGTCGACCGAGCTGGTCGCATCGTCGAGGATCAACACGCGGGGCGTCCGGACGAGGGCTCGCGCCAGCGCCACGCGCTGGCGCTCACCCCCCGAAAGCGTGTGTCCTCGCTCCCCGAGGACGGTGTCGTAGCCGTTCGGCAGCGCCTCGACGAAGCGGTCGGCCTGCGCGATGCGCGCCGCCCGCCGGATCTCGTCGGACGAGGCACCCGATCCGAGGGCGATGTTCTCGGCGACCGTCGTCGCGAACAGGAAGCTCTCCTGGAAGACGATCGCGGCGGCGTCCCGAAGCGACGCGGGGTCGGCGTGGCGGACGTTCACGCCGCCGATCAGGATCTCACCCGAGGTCGGGTCGTCCAGCCGGACGAGCAGCTGCGCCAAGGTCGACTTGCCGACACCCGTCGGCCCGATAATCGCGACCGATTCGTCGGGCTCGATGCGCAGGTCGATCTCGTCGAGGATCCGGACACCGTCGAGGGTGTACGTTAGGGCGTCCGCGCGAACATCGAGCGGGCCGTGCGGCAGGACCACCGGCGCCGATGGGCGCGTCACCGTGACGGGCTCACCGAGCACCTCGTTGAGGCGGCCGTGGCCAACGACCGCTCTCGGCAGCTCGGCCAGGATCCAGCCGACGAACCGCATCGGCCACGAGAGCATCCCGAACAGCGCGACGACCTGAACCAGCGTCCCCAGCGTGATGTCACCGGTCGAGAGGCGCCACGAGCCGATCGCGAGAAGCGCGATCACAGCGAGCTGCGGCAACGCCTCGAGCGCGGAATCGAACCCCGCCCGGATGTACCCCGCGGTCACGCGCTCGTCGCGCAGCTGCTCGGCACGCTCCCGTAGGCGCGCCACCTCCGCGTGCTCGCGCCCAAGTGTCTTGACGACGAGGGCACCGTCGATCGACTCGTGCGCGACCGACGAGACGTCGCCGATCCGTTCCTGTGCGCGGCGCGCCGGACCCTCCATCCGCTTGGCGAACGAGCGATTCATGAGGGCGAGCACCGGGACAGTCAGCAACCCGATGAGCGCGAGGAACATGTCGGCGACGAACAGCGACACGAGCGCAAACACGACGAGAAACACCACGCCGATCGCGAACGGGATCGGGTACAGCACCTCGATCGTCGCCTCGACGTCCGCCTCCATGTGGGCCAGCAGCTCCCCGGTCGGCGTTTGGCGGTGGTAGGCGAGCGACAGGTCTCGGTAATGGTCGGAGACGCGGTCGCGGAGCGTGGCTGCGACCGCTGAGCCGAGCACGCCGCTGTAGTAACGGCGGAGCCCGATCCCCACGGCTCGCACGAGCGACAACGCGAAGACCGCGCCGACGCCGATCCAGAGCGCAGACTGAGCCACACCCCGGCCGAACGCCGGCTTCAGGATGCGGTCGGTCGCGCGGCCGAGGGCGACCGTCACCGCCACGGTCCCCAAGGCGAACAACAGCGCGCCGAGGACGGACATGAGGAACGGGCGCGGGTGCATCCGCACGTGGGATACGATCTGGCCGAGCCCACGCCGGAACAGCCCCCGGGAGCCGATGCCTTCCTCAGTCGCGACGTCCATGGGCCCCTATGATGCGCGACCGGCGCCCGCCCGACCCTCAAGGGTGTCCGGCCGGAGCTCGAGGGACGCTCCAGGGCCCGCGAGCGCGCCGGCTGGGTGCCGCTGACCGTCTCCGGGCGCGGCGCGAGACCGGGCGCCCGATCGGTGACGTCGGGCTCAGTCTGGTGGAGGGGGAACTCTACTTCCGGCCCGGATGTGCCGTAGGGTCGGCAACCCGGGCCGGGATCCAACCGCTCTTAGGCCCCTAACGATGTCGCCCGTGACGGGTCAGCAGGATCAGGTCACTACGATCTTGCCGTGCATCAACGTGGGATGGATCGTGCAGTGGTACTTGAACGTTCCTGCCTTCCTGAACACGTGGCCGAAGGCGGCACCGGGAGCGAGCGCGCCCGAGTCCCACAAGCCCTTGTTCGACGTCGTGGTGTGGCTGACACTCCCGCCGTTTGTCCACTTGACCTTCGTGCCCTTCGAGATCGTGATCGTCTTGGGCTTGAAGGCGAAGTTGATGATCTTGACCGCCTTGAGCGAGGTTAGCGCTACTCGGTGGAGCCCGTCCCCCTGAGATCGGTCGGACGCCATACTCGGCACCGCCAGTGAGCCGACGAGCGTGGCCACGAGCAGTGTGATCCCCATCCTGATCGGCGCTCTTCGCATCCCCACTCCTTTGACTGCGGACCGAGCAGCCCTTGTCCAGAAGTTTTGCCTTGGCAAATACACCCTCCGTGATATACGGGCCGCGAAGCGGTTCGGATGCTCTTCGTCCATGAGGCGGCGATAGCTGCATCGCAGCGCTCAGGACCTTCATGATCTGGCGGACGATCACCAGATCGTTTCCCTTCCGTCCCGCCTGGAGGTTTGACGACAGGCTCCGACACAGCGGCTTCGCGGCATCGTCGCCCTCTGAGAGGGCCTTGCGGAGGGTGGCGACCCCCACTCGGATCCGGCTCTTGGCCGTTCCGAGGGGGATGTCCTGCAGCTCAGCAACCTGTGTGGACGACCGTTGCCCGAGGTACGCGAGTTCCACGGCAGAGCGCTGCCCTGACGGGAGGCGGTCCATGGCCTTTCGCGTGCGTTGGAAGAAATCGCGGTGCTCCGCGTACCACTCCGGCCCCGGCTCGTCTGAGACTTCTGGGGGGTTCGGCTCGAAGAAGAGACTCCTGGTTTCCTGGGTTCGTCGGCGGAGGAGGTCGATCGCGAGGCTGCGGGCGATCAGCAGGATCCAGACGTCCAGCGACCCTCGTCTGGGGTCGAACCTCGATTCGCCATCCCCAACCAGGCTCTCCGGAGATAGTGGACCCACGCGATAGGGAACATGAACGCACCGCGTCCAGGATCGGCCAACCCTCGCCAGGTTCTCAGCCTTACTTGATGTGAAGGTTGACGCCGAAGAGGATCAGCGGCCACAGCACAACGGCCAAGACCGCTGAGACGATCGGCTTCGCGGCGCCGAGATGGTTGAAGTAGTGATGGTTGACGGCGACGACGACGCCGATGAGGAGGTAA